>NZ_BAAHAR010000072.1:0-24792 GCF_054777395.1 Nocardiopsis oceani | reverse complement strand
CGATCACCAAGCGTACCGCTTCCTCGCGGAACTCCGGTGAGTACTTGCTTGTCCTGCCCACGTTTCCCCTCGTTTCCTTACGAGACCATTGTATTGGGTCCCTGTCCGGAAACCTCGGGGCACCTCACAGACCCACGGGAAGGAATCCGGCCGGCCACGGCCGGACCGGGCCGCAGGCTCGGCGCAGTTCCCGGCCGAAGGCCGGTCCCGTCGCCACCCCGACCACACGCCCCCCGTTTCCTGACTGCCGCCGACCCGCCGTCGCAGCGAAGCGGGTCAAGGTGGAGCGCCAATGACGCGCGGAGCGCTCGATGGCGACGACCTTGAGGCGCGCAGCGGAGACGGCCACCATTAAGCGGCAGGAAACGGGGCAACCCGCACCCAACAACAAACCCCAGCCACACCGAACCCCAGCACCGGGCCGAACCCCAGCACCGGGCCGAACCCCATACTCACGCGGAACCCCAGAACAGCAGCAAGCCCCACACCGGCGGGCGACCTCAGAGTACAGGTATCAACTCCACTATCAACTCCACCGAAGCAAGTTCACTTGCATGGCTTCACGAATGACGGAAAGTCACTCATGTGCCACGGAGAGAAAAACAATCACAAGTGCTTGTTTTTTCCTGTGTCCGGTGTCACTCTCGTTGCCATGACCGCTACACCAGCCCCTTCGCTGTGGATCGGCAACGCCTCCGGCTTCTACGGAGACCGGTTCTCCGCCTTCCACGAGATGCTCACCGAAGGCTCCTTGGACGTCCTCACCGGCGACTACCTGGCCGAACTCACCATGGCCATCCTCGGCCGGGACCAGCTGGCCGATCCGGACAAGGGCTACGCGAAGACCTTCCTGCGCCAGATGCGCGAGTGCCTGAGCCTCATCGTGGAACGCCGTGTCCGGGTGGTCGCCAACGCGGGCGGCCTCAACCCCCGGGGGCTGGCCGACAGACTCACCGATCTGGCGGAGAGCCTCGGCTTCGAGCCCCGCATCGCCTGTGTCTCCGGCGACGACCTCCTCGACCGCGCCGAGGAGCTCGCCCTCGGCACCCCCCTGACCGCCAACGCCTACCTGGGCGCCTTCGGTATCGCCCGGTGCCTGGACGCCGGGGCCGACATCGTCGTCACCGGCCGCGTCACCGACGCCTCCCTCGTGGTGGGCCCCGCCATCGCCCAGTTCGGCTGGACCCGCGACGACGTCGACGCCCTCGCCGGTGCGACCGTCGCCGGGCACGTCATCGAGTGCGGCACCCAGGCGACCGGCGGCAACTACGCGCTGGTGGACGACCTCGCGGGACGCCGCCTGGACCACCCGGGCTTCCCCATCGCCGAGATCGACTCCGACGGCTCCTCGGTCATCACCAAACACGACCGTGCCGACGGGGCGGTCACCGTCGGTACCGTTACCGCCCAGCTCGTCTACGAGATCGCGGGCGCCCGCTACCCGGGCCCCGACGTCACCACCAGGCTGGACACCGTCCAGCTCAGCCAGGAGTCGCGGGACCGGGTGCGGATCAGCGGGGTGGCCGGCGAGGACCCGCCACCGGAACTCAAGGTCGGCCTGACCGGGATCACCGGCTTCCGCAACGAGGTCGAGTTCCTCATCACCGGCCTGGACGCCCGAGCCAAGGCACGGATGGCCGAACGCCAGCTGCGTGCCTCCCTCGCCCACAGGAAGCCCGGTGACCTGAGCTTCGAGTTCGTCCCCGCCCTGGACCCCCACGGGGCCACCCAGGACGCGGCCACCGCCCGGCTGCGCGTGGTCGCCCGCGACCACGACCCCGCCGTCATCGGGCGCCGTTTCGGCGCCGCCGCCGTTGAACTCGCCCTGGGCAGCTACGCCGGGTTCCACATCACCGCGCCACCGCGCGACGCCCGCCCCGACGGGGTCGCCGTCACCCACGCGCTCGTGCCCGCCACCGAAGTCGACCACGTGGTCACCACGCCCGACGGTGAGCGAGAGAGCGTCCCGCATGCCGTACGCAGCAGGAAGCTGGCACCGGTCGCGGAACCGCCGCTGCCCGAACCGCTGCCGGCCGAACCCACCCGGCTCGCACCCCTCGGCCTGGTCCTGGGTGCCCGCAGCGGTGACAAGGGTGCCGACGCCAACGTGGGCGTCTGGGCGACCTCGGATGAGGGATGGCGGTGGCTGGCCCACGAACTGACGGTCGAGGTACTGCGCGAACTCCTCCCGGAGACCGCCGACCTCGCGGTCACCCGCCACCTGCTGCCCAACCTGCGCGCCGCCAACTTCTGGGTCGAGGGGATGCTCGCACCCGGAACGCCCCGCCGCGAGGGCTTGGACCCCCAGGCCAAGGGCTTGGGTGAGTGGTTGCGCGCCCGCCGGGCCCGGATCCCCGAATCCCTGCTGCCCCACAACCCCCCGAACCCGGAGCGCCCTGCAGGGTCGGGCGGCCACTCCTCGGGAGCCACGCAAGGCAAGAACCCGTCAGCCACACCCGGCCCTGCCGGGCCACCAACCAACTTACGGAGGCCCGTGAGCGTCCTGACCTCCAGACTCGACACCCAGGGCCCGGCCTACGCCGAGGCCCGGGACACCATGCTGGCCAAACTGGCCGAACTCGACACCGAACACGCCAAGGCGCTGGCCGGAGGCGGCGATCGCTACGTCGAACGGCACCGGGCCCGGGGAGGCCTGCTGGCCCGGGAGCGCATCGAGCTCCTGCTGGACGAGGGCAGCCCCTTCCTCGAACTCTCCCCCCTCGCCGCGTGGGGCAGCGACTTCCACGTGGGCGCGAGCGTCGTCACCGGCGTGGGTGTGGTCTCGGGGGTGGAGTGCGTGATCGTCGCCAACGACCCCACCGTGCGCGGCGGCTCCAGCAATCCGTGGAGTCTGAAGAAGTCCGCCCGCGCCGGAGAGGTCGCCGAGCGGAACCGGATGCCGATGATCAGCCTGGTGGAGTCGGGCGGCGCCGACCTGCCCACCCAGAAGGAGATCTTCATCCCGGGCGGTGGCACCTTCCGCCACCTCACCCAGCTGTCGGCCGCCGGGATCCCCACCGTCGCCCTGGTCTTCGGAAACTCCACGGCCGGCGGCGCCTACGTCCCCGGGATGAGCGACCACGTGGTCATGGTCCGGGACCGGTCCAAGGTCTTCCTCGGCGGCCCGCCACTGGTCAAGGCGGCTACCGGGGAGGAGAGCGACGACGAGTCCCTGGGCGGCGCACGCATGCACGCCGAGGTGTCCGGACTCGCCGACCACTTGGCCGAGGACGAGCACGACGCCCTGCGCATCGGACGCCGCATCGTCGCCCGCCTCAACCACACCAAGGGCGGTCCGTCTCCCCAGGGGACGGTACGCGAACCCCTCCTGCCAGCCGAGGAACTCCTCGGGATCATGCCGCCCGACCTCAAGGTCCCGGTGGACCCGCGCGAGGTCATCGCGCGCGTGGTCGACGGCTCGGAGTTCGACGAGTTCAAGCCGTCCTACGGCCCCGGCCTGGTCACCGGATGGGCCACCCTGCACGGCTATCAGGTCGGCATCCTGGCCAACGACAACGGCGTTCTGTTCAGCGCCGAGTCGCAGAAGGCCGCCCAGTTCATCCAGCTCGCCAACCGGTCCGACACCCCGCTGGTCTTCCTGCACAACACCACCGGCTACATGGTCGGCGCCGAATACGAGCAGGGTGGCATCATCAAACACGGTTCGATGATGATCAACGCCGTCTCCAACAGCACCGTGCCCCACTTCTCCGTGCTCATCGGCGCCTCCTACGGGGCCGGGCACTACGGCATGTGCGGCCGCGCCTACGATCCCCGCTTCCTCTTCTCCTGGCCGAGCGCCCGGTCCGCCGTCATGGGACCCAAACAGCTCGCCGAGGTCATCTCGATCGTCTCCCGCGCCTCGGCGGCCAAGAAGGGCCAGCCCTACGACGACGACCAGGACGCCGCCATGCGCGAACTGGTCGAGAACCAGATCGAGGCCGAGTCCCTCCCGATGTTCCTGTCCGGCCGGGTCTACGACGACGGTGTCATCGACCCCCGCGACACCCGCACCGTCCTCGGGCTGTGCCTGTCCTTCGCCAGCAACGCACCCGTACGCGGCACCGACCGCTTCGGCGTCTTCCGAATGTGAGGGAGGATCGTGACCCACACAGCCCCCACCGAGCCCACTCGCCCCATCACCACGCTGCTGGTCGCCAACCGCGGTGAGATCGCCCGCCGGATCATCCGCACCTGCCGGACCCTGGGAGTGACCACCGCCGCCGTACACGCGCCCGGCGAGGAGAACGCCGCCCACGTCCGTGAGGCCGACACCGCAGTGTGCTTGGCCGTGCCCCAGGGCCGTGGCCCCGTTGACGCCTACCTCGACCCGGACGCCCTCGTCGCCGCCGCCCGCACGGCCGGTGCCGACGCCGTCCACCCCGGCTACGGCTTCCTGTCGGAGAACGCCGCCTTCGCACGAGCGGTCGCCGACGCCGGACTGACCTGGGTGGGACCCGCCGCCGAGGCGGTCGAACAGATGGGCTCCAAGACCCTCGCCAAGAAGGTCGCCCGCGACGCCGGGGTCCCCGTCGCCGACGCCCTCGAACCCGAGGACGTGCGCCCCGAACACCTACCGGTCCTGGTCAAGGCCGTGTCCGGGGGTGGTGGACGCGGCATGCGCGTGGTCGGCGACCTCGCCGAACTCGCCTCCGAGGCCGAGGCCGCCCGCACCGAGGCCGCCTCCGCCTTCGGCGACCCCGCGGTGTTCTGCGAGCCCTACGTGGAACGCGGCCGCCACGTGGAGGTCCAGGTCCTCGGCGACCAGCACGGCACCGTCTGGGCGCTCGGCGAACGCGACTGCTCGGCGCAGCGCCGCCACCAGAAGGTTATGGAGGAGGCCCCCGCGCCCGGCCTGCCCGAGGAGGTGCGGGAGCGGCTGCACCAAGCCGCCCGGGACCTGGCCTCGGCGATCGGCTACACGGGCGCCGGGACCGCCGAGTTCCTGGTCCCCGTCGGTGACACCGGCTTCGGCCAGCCCGTCTTCCTGGAGATGAACACCCGGCTCCAGGTGGAACACCCCGTCACTGAGTGCGTCACCGGGTTGGACCTGGTGGAATGGCAGCTGCGCGTCGCCGAAGGCGAGCCCCTGCCTGATGGAGGCCCGCCGGGGCCGCGCGGCCACGCGGTCGAGGCCCGCCTGTACGCCGAGGACCCGGCCGAGGGCTGGCGGCCCCGGACCGGTGTCCTGCAGGCCTTCGACGTCCCCGCCGCCGACACCAGCTTCACGCCGCTGACCGGGCCCGGGGTGCGCCTTGACCACGGCGTCGAGGCCGGCGACGCCGTCGGTACCGACTTCGATCCCATGCTGGCCAAAGTCATCGCCTACGGCCGCGACCGGCGCGACGCCCTGCGCCGCTTGGCCGCGGCTCTGGCCGAAGCCCGCCTACACGGGGTCGGCACCAACCGCGACCTGCTCGTCCGGGCCCTGCGCCACCCGGACTTCGCCCGGGCACACGGCCAGCCCGAGCGGCTCCACACCGGGTTCCTCACCGGTGACCGCCTCACCGACCTGGCCCGACCGCTCGCCGAACCGGCCACCGAAGAACTGGCCGCGCTCGCCGCATCCCTGGCCTCGTTCGAGGCGGCCAGGACCGGCGGCGCGGTCCCGGACGGCGTCCCCGCAGGCTGGCGCAACCTGCCTTCCGCCCCGCACGAACGGCGCCACACCACCGCGGGCGGGCGCGAGGTCACCTCGGCCTTCCGGTCAGTGCGCGGCGCCCACCTGCCCGAGCGGGAGGAGGTTCGAGTCCTGGCCGCCAGCCCCAACCACGTCGTCTTGGAAGCGGACGGGCTGCGCCGCGCCTTCGACGTCCACATCGGTGCCGCCGTGTACGTCGACTCACCGCTCGGATCGGTCGCCCTGACCCCCGTCGACCCGCTCCCGGCCCCCGAGACGAAGGTCGACCCCGGGGCGCTGCCCGCACCCATGCCCGGCACCGTCACCGCAGTGGACGTAGCCGTCGGCGAGAAGGTGCGCGAGGGGCAGACCCTGCTGCGCATAGAAGCAATGAAGATGGAGCACCGCGTCACCGCGCCCGCCGCCGGAGCCGTCCGGGAGCTCCCCGTCGCGGCGGGGGAGCGGGTGCCCTCGGGGGCGCCCCTGGCCGTACTCGACTACGCCGAACCCGACGACAAGCCCACCCCCCACAGCGAAGGGTCTGAACAGTGACCGGTGCGATGACCTTCAACGAACCCTCCGAACGCGTCGAGCTGCGGGCCGCGGTCTCCGATTTCGCCGCCTCCTACGGATCCGACTACTACAGGGCCAGAGCCAAGGAAGGGTCCTACCTCACCGACCTGTGGCGCGAGGCGGGCAAACTCGGGTACCTGGGCGTCAACATCCCCGAGGAGTACGGCGGCGGGGGCGGCGGCATCGGCGACCTGGGCGCCGTCTTGGAGGAGCTCAGCGCCGCCGGGTGCCCCACCCTGATGATGGTGGTCTCCCCGGCGATCTGCGGAACCGTCCTGTCCCGGTTCGGCACCCCGGAACAGCGCCGGCGCTGGCTGCCCGGCCTGGCCACCGGCGAGTCGATCATGGCCTTCGCCATCACCGAGCCCGACGCCGGTTCCAACGCCCACCGCATCACCACCACCGCGCGCCGCGATGGTGACGGCTGGGTCCTCAACGGCCGCAAGACCTTCATCTCCGGAGTGGACGTGGCGGACGCCGTCCTTGTGGTCGGCCGCATCGAGGACGAGGACACTGGACGCCTCTCCGCCGCTCTGTTTGCGGTGCCCACCGACGCCCCCGGGTTCGAGGCCCGCCAGATCGAGATGGACATCGTCAGCCCGGACCACCAGTTCCAGCTGTTCATGGACGACGTCCGCCTTCCCGCCGACGCCCTGGTCGGGGACCCCGACGCCGGGCTCCTCCAGCTCTTCGCCGGGCTCAACCCCGAACGCATCATGGCAGCGTCCCTGGCCAGCGGCAGTGCCCGGCACGCCTTGGACAAGGCGGTCGCTTACGCCAAGGAGCGCGTGGTGTGGCGGGACAGCCCCATCGGCTCCCACCAAGGCCTCGCGCACCCCTTGGCCCAGGTCAAGATCGAGATGGAGCAGGCCCGCCTGATGACCCAGCACGCGGCGCTCCGCTACGATTCCGGCGACGACGCGGGCGCCGGAGAGGCGGCCAACATGGCCAAGTACGCCGCAGCAGAGGCGTGTGTGCGATCGGTCGACCAGGCCGTGCAGACCCTCGGCGGCAACGGCCTGGCCAGCGAGTACGGTCTGGGGGCGGCGATCGCGGCCTCCCGCCTGGCCCGTATCGCTCCGGTGAGCCGGGAGATGGTCCTCAACTACGTGGCGCAACAGTCCCTCGGTCTGCCCAAGTCGTACTGACCACGGCGGGTAACACAGGGGAGAAGGGGCGCGTAGTGGAGACGGCATCCGACCGTGAGCCGAGACAGGAGCGCAGCCGGGCCACCCGGGCCCGGTTGCTGGACGCTGCGGTGGGCTGCCTGTCCGAACACGGGGTGGCCGGGGCCACGGTCGGTGTGGTGGCCAAGCGTGCCGGGGTCTCCCGGGGCGCCGCGCAACACCATTTCCCCACCCGTGAGGATCTGCTGCTGGCGGCGCTGCGGCACATAGTGGACAGCCGCGGCGCCGACCTGCGCCGCCGCGCGGAGGCGGTTCCCGAAGGACCCGACCGGACCGAAGCCGTGGTGCAGATGGTGGTGGACGCCTTCAACGGGACCGGGTTCAACGCCGCGCTCCAGCTGTGGGCGGGGGCAGCCAGCGACCCCGCCCTACGCGAGCGGGTCATCCCACTGGAGGAACAGGTGGGGCGGGAGGTGCACCGCGCGGCCGTGGAGCTTCTGGGCGCGGACGAGTCGGTCCCCGGCAACAGGGAGGCCGTTCAGGCCACGCTCGACCTCGCCCGGGGCCTGGGCCTGGCCAACCTGCTCACCGACGACGGCCCCCGACGGCGGCGCATCGTCCGCCAGTGGGCCGCGATGCTCGACCACACTCTGGGGTCGGCCTCCGACCGCTAACCGCCCAGGTGGTCGGCCGCGGTCGTGGCGGGGCACCACGGTGTGGGCGCCAAGTCATGTGGCTGCCGGTCCGCTACTCACCGGTATCCGCCTACCGAGTCGGTTCTGGGGAGGATTATCATCGAAAAGGCCGGGCACAGCCCCGGTCCCAACAGTATTTCCACAACAGGTACTACGGACAAGGCGGTGTGTCGGTGGGTGCGGATTCGGGCAGGGACCTCCCCGGCCTGGCCAGACGGGTGGTGGACGCGTTCGCGGAGAGCGCTACGCGGCGCAGGGACCGCGACGCCCTCATGGACACCGCCTTCGCGAGGCTCTTCGAGTTCTACCAGGCGACGACCCCGGCCGAACGGAACTCCCCGGCGGGGCAGAACCTCAAGGCCACCCTCGCCGAACTCCTGGTGAGCGGCAGTAACCCGGACCGGATCAGCCTGTACGTGGTGCGCAGCCAGACCGCCGCCGACAACGGCCAGCACGAGGGCTACCGCCCCGCCTGCTGGCGGCGCTCCATGCTGCAGATCCTGGGCGACGAGTTCGTGTCTTGGCCGCAGTTCATGCGCCAGGTCGACCTAGACGCCATTCCGCGCATCGACGACTCCTTGGAGATCGTCGCGGAGAACGCCAGCCCCGTCAGCGGCGAGGAGGTGCCCGCCTGGGTGCCCGAGTCACACTGGTGGTGGTGGGAACCGGCCCGCCTGCGCGGTGAGGACGCCCCCGCGCGCACGCGCGCCGACAGCGGCAATATGGACGCCGTCCCCGAATGATCGGGGCGCGACCGTGAACGTGGCCGATACCCGCCGCCCGCTCCTGAACGCCGCCGGTCCGGCGGCGTTCGCTGCGGTGCTCACCCTGCTGATCCGTTCCCTGTTCATGGGCAACACCTGGGGTGAGGCCGCATTGTACGCGGGCCTGTTCGGGCTGTTCTTCTTCGTCTGCGCCTACGCGGCCCTGCGCTGGGCCCGCTGAACCGGACGGTCCACCGGTGCGGGCGCCCCCCGCTGGGCGTCAGGAGTCGCCGCGGATCTTCCAGACGACGACCGCGCCGCACAGGGAGACCAGTCCGCACACCGTGTACAGCACCGCGTAGCCGCCCAGGTGGACCACGATCGGTCCGGCCAGGACCCAGGGTCGGCGGCGGCCCAGCGGTCCGGTGGTGCGGTCGGACAGCCCACCGGCCAGCGGGGTGGCGATCATGGCCATGGCGGCGCCGACCCCGGTGACCCAGGCCAGGACGGTCTCCTTGTCGGCGGGGGAGACGTGCTCGACCTGCTCGGGGAGCAGGACCTGCAGGGGCCGGAGAAGGCCACCCACATGCCGAGGGCCAGGAACGGCCACAACCGGGGAACCCTCCGCGGCGGTCTCAAGGGGAACGGGACGGCGAAGGCGGAGGCTGTTGTGGAACGCGGGCGCGCGATCTGGCTTGGTGTGGTGGGGGCGCTGGTCCTGGTGGGACTGGCCGCCTGCGGTGCGGACTTGGCCGACGGTGCCTACTACCGGCTGCACGCGGTGCCGCTCGGGCTCCTGCCCCTGGCCTGGACGCTGAGTGCGGTGCTGTTCCTGGTCTTCGTGGCCGTGCAGGCGCCGCGCGACGCCAAGGCGGCTTTGTCCGGGGTCGGCTGCCTGGCCCTGGTGCTTGCTCTACTGACCGGTCCCTACACCATGGTTCGGGGGATGACTGCGGAGAGCCGTGCGGAGCGCCACCGCGTCGAGATCGAGGGTTACGCGCTGGTGGCGGAGGCCCGCGGGGGTCCGGGGGCTTCTCTGCCCTCAGCGCCGGAGTGCGCTTTGTACCTGCGCCAGGACGGCGGCCCCTTCAGCCGGGAGGTGGCGCTCACGGAGCCCGGGGACTGCCCGGTGTTCAGAGTGTCCGATGACGGGGCGGGGTTCGTGTTTTTCTCCTCTGAGGGCGGGGCGGAGAGGGAGATCGATCCGGCCGACCACTTCTGACTCCCGAGCCCGGAAGGATTCGGGGTGCGGTTCCATGTGCAGCTAGTCAATTTTGACTAGTAATATGGGCGAATGAACGAGACAGGGATAGTCCGAGCCAACGAGACCACGGTGCCGCTGCTGCACACCCACGACGCCCAGGTCACGCTCGACTTCTACCAGGAACTCGGTTTCGAGGTCGCCTGGAAGCAGGTCAAGCCGTACGTGTACCTGGCATTCGCGTGGAGCGGGTTCGAACTCCACTACGGTTCCGCTGCCAAGGGGCTGGATCCCGCGGCGGAGCACACCGGCGGAGCCCTGGTGATGGTCGACGCGGTCGCGCCCTACCACGCGGCCTTCACGGCGGCCATGCGCGCCGCCCGCGGCAAGGTCCTGGCCCGCGGGCTGCCGCGGATCACCCGCTACCGGCCCGGTGCCACCCGCTTCACACTGATCGACCCGTCCGGGAACTCCATCATCTTCATCCAGCGCGACGAGCCCGAGGGGCTCGACTATGGAGGCTCCCCGGAGCTGGAAGGCCTGGCCAAGGCCCTGGATCAGGTCCGGATCTACCGCGAGTTCAAGAACGACGACCACGCCGCCTACCGCCGGGCCAAGTCGGCGCTCAAGCGGTACCCCGGCGCCCCGGCCGTGGACCGCGCCCTGGCCCACGCCGTCCTGGTGGAACTCTCGATGGCCCTGGACCTGCCCGGGGAGGCCGAAGGGTGGCGCGCCGGACTCGCGGGGATCGACCTCACCGAGCAGGAGCGCCAGCGGGTGGAGGGCGAACTGGACCACGCCCTCGAACTACGCGAGTGGCGCGGCGACGACCCCGAGCCGGAAGCCTAGAGAGCGCTCTGCGTGGTGGCCTGTAGTGGCCACAACCGGACAACACCGCTCGCCGTCCCATGGGTGAAGGAACGGCGACGGTGGGAGGCGGATGTGGAACGCAGGCGCGTGATCTGGCTGGGTGCGGCGGTGGTGCTGCTGGTCGTGGGCGCCGCCGCCTGGGGAGCGGATGCGAGCGACGGCGTCTACTACCGGCTGCGTGCGGTGCCGTTCGTGCTGGTGCCGCTGGCCTGGACCGTCGCGGCGGTGCTGATCCTCTCCCCGGTGGCCCGGGCTGCGCGGGACCACCGGAGGGCCTGGCTCGTCTGCGGCGGCCTCCTACTGGGGCTGGCCCTGCTGCTGTGGCCCTACACCGCTTTCCACTACCTCGATAAGGACCGGCACGTCGAGCGGGAGCGGGCCGAGATCGACGGTTACGTCCTGGTGCTGGAGCAGCGGTTCATCGCCGGGGCGTCGGTCCCGGAGTGCGGGCTGTACCTGCGCCAGGATGGCGGCCCCCTCAGCCGCGAGACAGCGGTCACGACCCCGGTCCAGGGGAGCTGTTCCGAGCCGAGGGCCTCCGAGGACGGGGCGGGGTTCGAGCTGGTCACCCGCGAGGGCGAGACGGCCGGCGAGGTGGACCCCGCCGACCACTTCTGACCTCCGGGGTGGTCCCGGGGCCGACACCGCAACACCGCAACGACATGTAGCTCCCTACCAGTTCACTGGCGAAGCGCAGACAGGTTCCCTGAGTCCTGAGTCCTGAGGCCATGGGGCCCTGGGCACAGTCGCGCCTGCGGTATTGACCGCGTGTGCTATCTTTTGACCATGCAGTCAAAAGAGCCGCTCCGCGATCCCGCTTCCGACCTCCAGCAGGCAGCGACCGCGCCTTCCGCCCGGGCCGACGGGCTGATCGCGCCCCTCGCGGCTCACCCGGGCGTTGCCGGGGGGAGGGGCCACCCATGACCGTGCACCGCGGCCTGGCCGACGCGCCCTCGGCGCCGCGTCGCATGCTCGCCCCGGACATGGCGCGGGGCGCGATGCTGCTGCTGATCGTGCTCGCGCACGCTCCGCTCTACCTGGTCAGCGTTGAGACCGGAGCGTTCGGGCTCCCCGCGGGCGGGTCGGTGCTCGACCAGACGGTCCGTACCGTCGGCCTCCTGGCCGTCGACAACCGCGCCTACCCGATGTTCGCCGCCCTGTTCGGCTACGGGATGGTCATGGTCATCACCCGGCAACGGGCGAAGGACGGGGACAACTCGCGCGCTCGTCGCCTGCTACGGCGCCGCGGCTGGTGGCTGCTCGTGTTCGGCTTCGGCCACGCGCTCCTGGTGACCCCGGTCGACATCCTCGGCGCCTACGGCCTGGCAACGCTGCTGGTGGGCTGGTTGTTCTTCCGCCGGGAACGGGCCCTGCTGATCGGCGCCGCCGTGCTGTCCGTGTGGTTCGTCTTCGCTATCACCGCCATGACCTTCTTCGAGAATCTCCCCGCGCAGGGGGCGGACACGGCGGTCGACACGTTCGCGCTCGGGGCGATGGGCTATGCGCCGACAGACATCGTCGAACGCCTGGTGGTCTGGGTTATCGCGGTGGTCAGCAACAACGCCGTCTTCCCGATCGTGATCGCGATGCTGCTCGGGGGATGGGCGGCCAAGCGCCGAGTGCTGGAAGACCCCGCACACCACCGCCGAATGCTGCGCCTGGTCGCGGTCACCGGGCTCCTAGTGGCTCTGGTCGGGGCGGTGCCGAAGGCCCTGGTCGCGGTGGGACAGCTCCCCGCCGACGCCGCCTGGCTCGCACAGACCTTGCACATCACGACCGGGCTGTTCGGCGGGCTCGCCTACACGGCTGTGTTCGGCCTCCTCGGCGCACGGCTGGAGAACCGACAGAACCGGCTGGTCGGACTGTTGGCCGCCAGCGGGAGGAGGTCACTGACCTGCTACCTGCTCCAGTCGACCCTGCTGATCGTCATGCTGTCGCAAACGTTCCTGGGCATCGGCGGGAGCGTCAACAGTGCCGGTGCGGCGCTGGTCGCGGTGGTGGCTTGGCTGGGCGGTGTCACCGCGGCCGCCCTGCTGGAGCGCGCGCATCGGCCGGGCCCAGCCGACGCGTTGCTGCGACGGCTGGTCTACCGACAGGCGAAGCCGACCAGGCCATGACCGAACCGGCCGAGCAGTGTGCACAAGAAGCGACTGAGAGGAGGGCTTCGGATGCGTGAGGCAGGAAGTGGGCCGCGGCTTCGCCCGCCGAACAACCGTTACGACCGCCGAGTAGTCCGCTGGTGGCGCACCCAGCTGCTGCTCGCCACCGCCGGCACCGCCGTCCCGCTGGTGGTTCTCGCCCTGTTCGTCACCCCCGCCCGGCCGTGGCTGCTCACACCGGCCGCGGTCGTCGTCGCCGTCGGCCTGGCCGCCGCCGTCGCGCTGCCGATCTGGTGGTACCGGGTGCACAGGTGGCAGGTCACTGACAGCGCCGTCTACACCCGGACCGGATACTTCTGGCAGAACTGGCGGATCGCGCCGATGTCCCGCATCCAGACGGTCGACACCATGCGCGGACCGGTGCAGCGGTTCTTCGGCCTCTCCACCGTCAAGGTCACCACCGCCTCCGCCGCCGGCGCGATCGCCATCGCCGGTCTGGAACGGCAGCTGGCAGAACAGGTCGCCCACGACCTCACCCTCACCACCGACGCCACCCCCGGGGACGCCACATGAGTAACAACGACGCCACCCCCGGGGCTGCGTGGACCCCGCTGGACCGCGGCACCCGCAAAGTCACCGCGCTACTACTCCTCGGCGTCTCCGTGCTGGCAGGTGTCCCGACCACGATCGGGCTCACCCCCTGGCTGTCGTTCGGCGTCACCATGATGTGGGTGCTGTCCGGCGCCGGCCTGCTGATCGCCGGAGGGGTGCTCGCTGACCACCTGCGCTGGTGCAAGACCCGGTACCGCGTTCTGGCCGACAGCGTCGAGCTGCGCAAGGGCATCCTGTTCGTCAGCCGCCGCCGGCTCGCCCGCGACCGGATCCGGGCCGTCGACCTCAGCGCGCACGTGGTGCTGCGCGTGTTCGGGCTCGTCCGGCTGACCCTTGGCACGGGAGAGCAGGGCGGCGGTGGATCGAGCACGCACAGCATCGTGCTCGATCCGATCCCGCGCCGGGTCGGTGAGCACCTGCGCGCGGTTCTCCTGGGCCACAAGGGCGCAGACGAGGAGCACCGCCCTGAGCGCCTGGGCACGTGGCGGCCCGCGTGGACCGGGTACGCGGCGCTGTCGGTCGTGACCCCGCTGTTGGCGGGCGCGATCGTCGGTGGGGTGTTCCAGGTCTCCGACTGGCTCGGTCGGGGCGCCCTGCCCGTGGAGTTCGCGCACGATCGCGTCACCGAGTACGGGTTGTGGACCGTTCTCCTGGTTGCCCTGCCGGTACTCATCCTCGCGGCGGCGCTGCTGGCCATGGGATTCTACGTCGAGTCCTGGTGGAGGTACCGGTTGGAGCGGGAACCGGGAGGGACGCTGCGGGTCAAGCGCGGACTGCTCACCAGCCGGTCCCTGAGCCTGGAGGAGGTCCGGGTCCGGGGTGTGGACGTGATCGAGCCGCTCGGCGTGCGGATGGCCGGCGCGGCCCGGGTCCAGGTGGTCGCGACCGGCCTGAGCGCCGAGGCGGACCCGGCGTCGGAGGACTCCGTGCTGCTGCCGGCCGCACCGCGGGCCCTCGCCGTTCGCGTCGCGGAGCGGATCACCGGCCAGTCACCCGACATCGGCCTGACCGATCACCCGACCGCAGCCCGCACGCGGCGCTTGCGGTGGGCGCTGACGATCACTCTGGGGCTGGCCCTCGGCTGGGCCGCCGTAGCGTACCTGGCCGCATGGGCGGCGCCGTGGACCGCCGCCACCGGGGCGGCGGTGGCGGTCATCGGCGCGGCACTGGTCGTGCGCGCCGTGGATTCGGCCCGGAACCTGGGACACGCCCTGACCGACGGGCACCTCCTGGCACGCCGGGGAAGCATCCGCCGCTCCACGGTGCTGCTCCAACGGCGCGGCATCATCGGCTGGCGCATCCGACAGTCCGTCTTCCAACGTCGCGCGGGTCTGGCGACGCTGGTAGCGGTCACCGCCGCAGGGCGCGGGCACTATCCGGTGATCGACGCCGACGAGCGGGAGGTCGTCGCTTTCGCCGACGCCGCCGTGCCGGACCTGCTGAGCCGGTTCCGTCCCCGCGACCGCCCGAAGGGGGACGCCCTGACGGCCGGGTGAGCGCTGGAGCGGTGGCTAGACGAGGGGACGCTCGTCGGCGAAGGTGTAGGCGCCGCCCTCGATCCGGCTGATCAGGCCGCGGGTCCACTCCGCCGCGGAGACGGCCGAGTGCACCCAGAACCCCATGATCTCGCCGATGTTCCCGGACTCCTCCGGGACCGCGGCCTCGGGGTCGTGGTACTCCAACACGCTCGCCCGCCACCCCTCCAAGCCCTCCAAGCGCTGGCGCAGCAGCTCCAGGACCTCCGGCCGGGGCAGGTCCAGCATCATCCCGAGCCCGGCGGAGAGCGTGTCCACCCGCGCGTCGTGGGAGGAGGACAGCGCGGTCCGCAGGAGCGAGCGGTACTCCGCCTCGCCGCTCTCGGTCAGCTCGTACTCGGTGCGGGGCGGCCCGCCGACGGTGGACGGCGCCACCTCGTGCGCCGTCAGCAAGCCGCGGCCGGCCATCTGCTTCAAAGCGTGGTAGATCGACCCCGGCTTGGCGGTGGACCACTCGTGCGCGCCCCACGACTCCAGATCGCTGCGGACCTGGTAGCCGTGGGCACGGCCGTGCCCACGGACCGCCCCGAGCACCAGCAGCCGGATGGCCGACATCAGTCTCCTTGGCGCTTGTGCTCGGAACCCAGGGCGATAGGGGCGGCCAGCCACTCGTCGCGCAGCCCGAAGGCGTCCACCAGCTGCACCGCGTAGGGGCGCAGCCCCCGGCAGAGCTCGTTCACGGTCTGGGTGACCGCCTTGGCGCGGGACGTGGACAGGCGCTCGTGCTCCAGGAACCAGGCCCGGTCCTCCTCGATCACCGACATCACGTACAGGTCGCACAGGCGGTTGAGCAGCTTGGCCGTGGACTTGTCGCCGCAGCGGTCGATGCCCGCGACGAACGCCTCCAGGACGACCCGGTCCATGTGCGCGCGTCCCGCCGCGAGGACGTGGTCCTGGGCCCGGTTGAACACGTCGAAGGCGTCGCTGCCGTCCTTCTTGGCGCGGCGCAGCCGTCCCGCCAGGCCCTCGATGATGTGCTTCTCGCGGTCCTCCAGCAGCTCCAGCTGCCAGCCGCGGTTGTACAGGCTGGCCTCCTCGCCCCGGCCCGGTGCGGCGGCGATCAGCCGGTCGATGAGCGGGATCGCGGCGGTGCGCTCGATGACGGTCTCGAACACCTTGCCCGCCATGAACTTGGCCAGGCCGAGCTGGTCGAGGTCGCCGAAGGAGTCTTTGAAGTTGGTGAGTAGACCCTTGGTGAGCTGCTGCAGCAGAACCGTGTTGTCGCCCTCGAACGTGGTGAAGATGTCCGAGTCCGCCTTGAGCTGCGGGATCCGGTTCTCCGACAGGTACCCGGCGCCGCCGGAGGCCTCGCGGCAGGTCTGGATCGTCTCGGTGGCGTGCCAGGTGGCGACCGCCTTGAGACCGGCCGCGCGGGACTCCAGCTCGCGCTGCGCGTGCTCGTCGCGTTCGCTGGACTTGGACAGCTCGTGCAGCCGGGTGACCAGCTCCTCTTGGGCGAAGTGCAGCCCGTAGGTGCGGGCCAGCGCAGGCAGCAGCTTGCGCTGGTGGGCCAGGTAGTCGAGGATCCGCACGTCCTGCTCCGGCTGCCCCTCACCGGTCGGCCGGGTGAACTGTCGGCGGGTGTCGCCGTAGCGGACCGCGATGGTCAGCGCGGCCTTGGTGGCGCTGCCCGCACCGCCCGCCACGCTGATCCGGCCGCGGATAAGCGTGCCCAGCATGGTGAAGAAGCGCCGGTTGGGGTTGTCGATGGGGCTGGAGTAGGTGCCGTCGGCGGCCACGTCGCCGTAGCGGTTGAGCAGGTTGACCCGCGGTACCCGCACGTCGTCGAACCACAGGCGCCCGTTGTCGACCCCGTTGAGCCCCGCCTTGGGGCCGCAGTCCTCGATGGTCACCCCGGGCATCGGCTTGCCCTTCGGGCCCCGGATCGGGACCATCAGCGCGTGCACGCCGTGCTCGTTGTATCCGCCGTCGCCGTCGGGGGTGCGCAGCTGCGCGAAAACCACCGCCATACGCCCGTCGCGGGCGGCGTTGCCGATGTAGTCCTTGCGGGCGGACTCTTCCGGGGTCCGGACCACGAACTCTTCGGAATCCGGGTCGTAGGTGGCGGTGGTGCGCAGGCGCTGCACGTCCGACCCGCGTCCGGTCTCGGTCATCGCGAAACAGCCGGGCAGGGCGACGGACATGACGTCGGGCAGGTACTTCTTGTGGTGCTCCTCGGTGCCCAGGGCGTTGATGGCCCCGCCGAACAGGCCGAACTGCACACCCATCTTCACCATGAGGGACATGTCCGCGACGAGCATCTCGAAAGCCACCATGGAGGCGCCGACGTCGTTGGTGCCGCCCACGGACTCCGGGAAGCCGTAGGCGGGCACACCGGTCTCGGCCAGGGCCATGAGCTGCTTGAGGGTGCGGGCGCGGTGCTCCTCCACGGAGAGGCCGTACACCGGGGCGTAGGTCTCACCGTGGATGACGTCGCGGGCGCGCTCGCGCACGTTGGCCCACCGCCCGTCCAGCAGGCCCCGGAGTTCGGCCTCGTCCAGCTTCAGCAGTGCGGGCTGTTCGCTCATGTGCTCCCCCTGTGGTCGTCGTTGACGCGACCCTCATGTGATTACCACCCGCGGTGTCCGGGGCGGCCGTGTACACGCCCGGGCCGCGGGTGTGTAGCTCCCAACCTAGGTGGTGGCCGCCGCTGAGGGCGGCGAAGTTTCGGGTGGGGGCGGTCACCCGCCCGCGGTCAGTGCCTTAGACGGCGAAACGCGGGCGCAGGGGAGTGGATTCGAGGGTGGCGGCGAGGGTGGCGGGTTCGGCCGGTGCGTCGATCCGGGAGAGGAGGTCGTCCAGGGACAGGTCCAGGGCGGCGGCGACGGCGGCGACGGTGAAGAAGGCCGGGGTGGGAATGCGTCCGCCCTCGATCTTGCGCAGGGTCTCCACGGAGATCCCCGAGGCACGGGCGACGTCCACCATGGTGCGGTCGGCGCGGGCCTGCCGGAGGAGGGCGCCCAGGGCGCGGCCGCGCTCGACCTGCTCTTCGGTCAACGGTTCACGAACCATGCGGTGATTGTATCCCGCGCCATCCTGGTGCGTATAGTAATGCCGGTATAGTTATCGTCCTCCTGGAGGGTCTCCATGGTCGAGATCAAGACCGCCGACGAAATCGCCCTGATGCGGGAGGCGGGCCGCGTCGTGGCACACGCCCTGGCTGCCGCCCGCGACCTCGCCGAGCCCGGCCGCACCACCGCCGACCTGGACCGGGCTGCCGCAAAGGTCATCGCCGACGCGGGTGCCGAACCCCTCTTCCTCAACTACCAACCCGCCTGGGCGCCGACACCCTTCCCCGGCGTGACCTGCGTGAGCGTCAATGACGAGATCGTCCACGGCATCCCCGGCGACCGGATCCTGGCCGACGGCGACCTCGTCAGCGTGGACTGCGGCGCCCGGCTGCACGGCTGGTCCGGTGACGCCGCCGTCAGCTTCGTGGTGGGCCGGGCCGACCCCGCGGACCTGGCACTGATCGCCGACACCGAGGCGGCGCTCGCCCGGGGCATCGCCGCGGCCCGCCCGGGAGGCCGCATGGGCGACATCGGACGCGCCATCGCCGCCGACGCCCGCCGGGCCGGCTACGGGCTCACCGCCGACCACGGCGGGCACGGCATCGGCCGCACCATGCACGAAGCCCCCGAAGTACCCAACGACGGACGCCCAGGCCGCGGGTTCACACTGCGCACGGGGCTCACCCTCGCGATCGAACCGATGCTCGTGCGCGGCGGCTCGGACAGCTACGCCCACGGCGACGACGGCTGGACCGTACTCAGCGACGACGGCACCCGGGCAGCCCACTGCGAGCACACCGTGGCGGTCACCGAGGACGGCCCGCTGGTACTCACCCTCCCCTGAGGGCGCGGGCACCGGCTGAGGGCGCGGGCACCGGCTCCGCGGCGTGCGCGGTCAGGGCAGGGGATCTTCGGGGTGGCCCTTCCCCCGCTCGCGTTCGTGCTCGCGCAGGGCAGTGCGCACCGCGATGCGCACGACGTAGTAGGTCACGTAGGCCCACACCAGAAGTGCCACCGCGGCCAGTGCCAAGCCGGAGAGCGGATCCATGCCGCCACCCTAGCGGCGGGCCAGCGCACCGCGGCCCGGGTGAAGCCCGCCGTCTTGCGGTTGCCCGGCAGGCCCGTCACCCGTACGCGCGTACCCACCCGTGGCCTCCTGCACCAGTACTTACGCCAGTCCGGGGACGTCCAGCTCCAGGCAGCCGCCCTCGGTGTCCAGCACGGCGGGGACACCCAACGGGACGGTGAGCTGCGCAGCGCAGTGGCCGAACTCCAGGCCCCACAGCACGGGCACCCCCAGGGGTTCGAGCCGGTCGCGCATCAGCTCGGCGATGACCCCCAGGTCCGGCGGGCAGTCGGTCCAGGTACCGAGAACGACACCGGCCATGCCGTCCAACCAGCCGGTGCGCAGCAGGTGGGTGAGCATCCGGTCGATGCGCGCCGCGTCCTCGTTGATGTCCTCCAAGACGAGGATGCCGCCGGCCGCCGACAGGCGGCTGTGCGGAGTGGCGAGCCCGTCGTTGAGCAGGCTCAGGTTCCCGCCCAGGACCACACCCTCGGCCCGGCCCGGAACCAGCGCGTGCGCGCCCGGCGAGGTGAGCACGGTGCGCTGCTCGGGGGTGAACAGCGTGGTGTGCAGCTCCCGCTGGGCCACCGGGTCGCCGACGAAGAACCGCGTCCCGACCACCGGCCCGTGCACGGTCGCCAAGCCCAGCTCCACCGCGAACGCCTCGTGCAGCGCGGTGATGTCGCTGAACCCGATGAGGGCCTTGGGCTCGGCCCGGCGCATCGCGTCGAAGTCGAGCAGGTCCAGCATCCGGTGCGCCCCATCGCCGCCGCGCGCGCAGAAGACCGCGCGCACGTCCGGGTCGCACCAGGCCTCCTGCAGGTCGGCGGCCCTGGAGCGGTCGTCACCGGCGAGGTAGGGGAGGAGGGGGTGGCGGTCCCGCAGGTGCGGGGCCAACTCGACCTCCAGCCCCCAGCTCTTCAGAACCTCCACCGCGGCATCCAGCCGCGCCTCCGGAACCGGGCTGCACGGGGCCACCAGGCGCACCCGGTCGCCCCGCCGCAGCCTCGGGGGACGGGTCAGCGCCCGCGCGGCACGGGGGTTCGGTTGCCCCTTACGGCCCCTCCCGGTGCCCGCGGCATGTTCGGGAACGCTGTCCCGCCCGTTACGCACTTCGGTCACCGATTCACCCACGCTGGTCCCCCATACCTCTCATCGTCCCCTCCACGGGGCGGTCCCGCCCCGGCGTCCGGGCGCCGCCCTTCACGCGCCCGGTTCTCGTGCGCCCGCTGTCAGGCGCGCAGGAAACTGTCCAAGACCCGTACCCCGAACCGCAGCCCTTCCAGCGGTACCCGCTCGTCCACCCCGTGCAGCAGGCTCGGGTACTCGATACCCGCGGGCAACCGCATGGGGGAGAAGCCGTAGCAGTCGATCCCCAGCCGCGCGAACACCTTGGCGTCCGTCCCGCCCGCCAGGCACACCGGAACCACCCGGGCCTCGGGGTCGTGGGCGAGGATCGCGGAGCGGAGCGCGCCGAAGGCCGCCGAGTCCACGGGAGCTGAGACCGGCGGCGAGGAGTGCGCGTACTCCCACTCCACCCGGCCGCCGGTCAGCTCGTCCATGGTGGCCGTGAACTGGTCCTGGCCGCCGGGCAGGACGCGGCCGTCCACACCTGCCGTGGCGTCGCCCGGCACGACGTTCACTTTGTATCCGCTCGAGAGCATCGTGGGGGTGGAACTGTTGCGCACCGTAGGAGCGACCAGCGGCGCGGCGGCGCCGAGCTTGGCAACCAGGGCGTCCACGGACTCGTTGGTGTCGGTGTCTCCGGGGGTGCGCTCCACACCCAGGGCCTCGGAGATGGAGTCGATGGCCGCGCGCGTGACCGGGGTCAGGTGCAGCGGCCAGCGGTACTGGTCGATCCGGGCGACGGCGGCGGCGAGCGCGCCGACCGCGTTGTCCCGGGGCGGCCTGGAGCCGTGCCCGGCGGTGCCGTACGAGCGCAGCGTGAGCCAGGCGCTGCCGCGCTCCGCGGAACCGATCGGGTACAGGCGCGCGGTGGAGCCGGAGGAGGTCGGGGCGTGGACGGTGTGGCCGCCGCCCTCACCGATGGCCACGGTGCAGCCCTCGAACAGGTCCGCGTGGCCGCGCACGAGGTAGTCGGCGCCGTAGGCGGCGCTGTCCTCCTCGTCGGCGACGAACGCCAGCACGATGTCGCGACGGGGGCGCAGACCCAGCTTGGACCAGTACCGGACGACGGCGGTGACCATGCCGATGGTGTTCTTCATGTCCACCGCGCCGCGGCCCCACAGGGAGGGGACACCGGTGACCGGGCAGTCGGCGATCTCGCCGTCGAAGGGCGGGAACGTCCAGTCGTGGGGGTCGGCGGGAACCACGTCGAGGTGGCCGTGGACCAGGAGCGCGTCGGCGTCCGGGTCGGTGCCGGGGATACGGACGACCACGTTGGCCCGGCGGTCGGCGGACTCCAGGACCACGGGGGACAGGCCCGTCGCCCCGAGGGCCTCGGCCACGAACTCGGCGGCGGCGCGCTCGTCGCCGCCGCCCTTGCCGTGGTTGGTGGAGTCGCGGCGGATGAGCTCGTGCGTCAGGTGGATCGCGTCCTCTCCCGCGGCGTCCAAGGCGTCCTCACGGGCGCTGGCGGGCAGGGAGGTGTTGGTGTGGCCCACGGACTCGGCCTCGCTCTCAGCAGGGGTTGTGCAGCACAGGGGCTCTCGCTCACTTCCGACACACGATTGGCCCGTGTGGTTCAGTGCTGTCCCCCGCCACAGTTGTATCGGTTTCCACGGGGAGCTGTCCCCGCGTTCGGCCAGGAGGGACGAAAGTACCTTGCGCACAAGGGACTTCGCCTCAGGGCTGGTATCGGCCGTGCATGCCGCGGGTCAGCCGTAGTTCTTCTCCATGGCGTTGGAGATCAGTGTGCAGACCGCCTTGAACGCACGAATCATCTCGAAGGCGTCCGGCGACGTGTACCGGACGCGCCGAGCACCGGTGCGGGTGACACCGGGAACGATGGCGGCGGCCTGGGCGAGCTGAGCGGAGTCGACCTCGACCTCCACGGTCTTGGTACCGGGACCGGCCGCTTCCACCCGCCCGGCGAGCAGCATAGCCTTCTCCGCGGCCTCCTTGATGTCGGCAGCGGTGCGCGCGGGCGGACGGCAGCGGGCCGCGTACCGGCTGACGTGGTCTTTCACCGCGACCGTGCGGGCGAATGGCGCGTAGGATTCAGCGTCCTCACAGGCCCGGTCGTCCCCGGTCACCAGGATCACCGGGGTGCCGTACTCGGCGACCACGGCGGCGTTGAGGTAGCCCTCGCTGGCGGGCTGGCCGTCCAGCCAGACCCCGGTGATGGCGTTGGGAAGGTAGGTGTGCGCGAGCACGCCGTCGTCCCCGGCCCCGCAGTGGTACCCGAGGAACACGATCCCGTCCACGTCGCCGGTCTGGACGCCCTCGACCATCGAGAGCTCCTTGTGCCGACCGGTGATCATCGTCGCCCGCTCGTCCAGCTCCTCCAGGAGGAGGTTGCGCATGGTGGAGTGGGCTTCGTTGACCAGCACCTCGGTGGCTCCGCCTTCGAGAAGCCCGCTGATCGAGGCGTTGACGTCACTGGTGAACATGGAGCGGCAGCGCTGCCACTGCTCGGTCCCGGGCTCGCAGTCGGCGGGCCAGGTGACACCGGTGGCGCCCTCCATGTCCGCAGAGATGAGGATCTTCATCCGGCCGACCCTAGCCCCGGGAGGGCCCGGTTATCCACAGCCGAACGACCCGGACTGGCCTCCAGGGTGTCTCTTTGGGTAAGGGTTCCAGCTTCGCTGGGGGTGTCCTCCTTTCCCGCCGCCCGATTGTGGCCGTCTCCGCTGCGCGCCTCAAGGTCGTCGCCATCGAGCGCTTCGCGCATCAAAGGCGCTCCACCTTGACCCGCTTCGCTACGACGGCGGGTTGGCGGCTATCGAGAAAGGGGGACGGGTGGTTGAGGTCCGAGCCATTCCGGGCTTCGCCCGAAAACTGATTCTGTCGGCCTGGCGGCCGACGCCTGCCACGCCGCCGGAGCGTCGACGGGTCGGGTGTCGCGGCCGGTCAATGCGCCCAGCGAAAACCCCGATGATCTTGCCCCTGTCTCCACCCTCGGCCGTCGAGAGTGGAGACAGGGGCAAGATCATTCCCATTCGGTCCCGCATTTGTCCGCTTTGCCCAAGAATGCGGGCAGGGGTGTGCGCTCCGTTTTTGTAGGGCTTCGATCCAGGAAAAGGAAAAGGCGGTCCAGTGTGGTCGGGTAAGTGTTTTCTAACCCCCGGGATAGGTCCTTTCTGGGTCTTTCTTGATATCCTTAGGGTATGACTTCTTCTTTCGGGCAGTGCGGGAACACGGCGGGCACTACGCCCGCCGTGGCCGCCATGCGCACTGCCCGGGAAAAGATCGCCTCGGAAATGGCCGAGGTTCCCCCGGCGGGTGCGGCCGGTGAGGTCCTGGACGTGGTCTCGCAGGTGTTCGAGGACTTCGACCGGGCCCAGCTTTCGATGCTGCTGCGCCTGGCCCAGCTGGAGGCGGCTGGGACGTTGTTGGAGGCGGGTGGGCAGCGGTCGGTGCAGAACTGGCTGATCCACTCGGTGGGGATGGCCCCGGGTGAGGCCAACGGGCGCGCCGAGCTGGCCCGGCGCCTGTTCGCCCAGGAACTGCCCGCCACCCGCGAAGGCCTGGACTCCGGGCTGCTGTCCATTGGTGAGGCGGTGGCGGTGTGCCGGACCGCTGATAGGGCGGTGGAGGCGCGCAACACCGAGCACCACCCGGACGCTGGCATCTTCCGGCGGATCATCGAGGCCGGGATCCTGGCCTCCAAGGCCAAGGAGCCGGCGATGTCGGTGACCGACATCAACCGGCTGGGTAAGGCGCTGCTGGCCCGGCATAACCCGGCGGTGTTGGAGGAGGAGCACCAGGCCGCCTTCGAGGCCAGGGGTGCGCGTTTGTTGCGCACCTTTGATGGCACTCACCTGTTCGAGGCCTGGGGCACGGCCGTGGACGCTGAGATCTTGAAGTGTGTGCTGAAGGCGTACATGCCGCCCTTCGATGAGGACCGGTTGCACGTGTCGGCTTCGGAGCGGATGTATGACGCGTTCATGAACCTGGTGCGGTCCGCCTCCCACCCCACCGACCCCACCGACCCCACCAAGGACGGTGAGGGTGCTGAGGGCGCTGAGGGTGCTGAGGGTGCTGAGGGTGCTGAGGGTAAGGGCAGCAAGGGCAAGGGTCGGAAGCGTGCTGCGGTGGCGATGATCAACATCATGGTGCCCCTGCCCACCTTCCTGGGCCTTCAGGGCCAGGAGGAGGGTGCGGGTCCGGCGGTGACGCAGGATGGGCAGGTGCTGTCCATGGCCGCGATCCGTGCCCTGGCCCCCAACAGTGTGCTGCGTCGGATGATCACCGCCCCCGAGGGTGATCGGGTGTTGGACGTGGGCCGCACCCAGCGCGATGCCACGGGTGCTCTGCGGGATGCGGGGATGTTCGGTCACACCACCTGCGCTTGGCCTCAGGGGTGCAACACCCCGGCCAGCGGGTCGGAGGCCGACCACAAGAGGAGCTTCTCGGCCGGCGGGTCGACGAGCGCGGGTCGGGTAGCCCGGGGCATCGCAGCCCCGGGCCCCCACAGATCGGAGCGTGACAGTCTCCCGTCACTCCGCTCTTACCATCCAGCCGTGTTGAAGCGGTGAGTCCATGCCCAGTGCGCGA
>NZ_BAAHAR010000071.1:0-24868 GCF_054777395.1 Nocardiopsis oceani | reverse complement strand
GGAAGTCTGGTAACTCCCATCGTCCCGCCAGGAAGGCCATCTTCGTTTCACCGTCACACTCGGTGAACATCCTGGATCAGACATCACGGGGCATACGACTCAGACCAGCAACTTTGAAATCGCCCTGGTCTCAAGGTGGCGCACTCGGGAGGACTCGAACCCCCAACCTTCTGATCCGTAGTCATCCCATCATCCCATGAATAAGCCCAGGTCAACGGTACCGTACCGACCGTGCGGAGACCACCCTTCACCACGTATTCACCACGCCACGGCAAACCGCCTTCGAGGCGGGTTCCCAGGGCTTCTCGTGCCTGGTGCCTTTGGGTCAGCACGTTCGCCGAAGCCGCCCCATTCGTGCACCATGACCCGCGTCAGATGGTGGGTTCCAGCGACGTCGACAGGCTCTCTCGCCACCACGACGGCCGTGTCGCACGAAACCCACAGAACCTCGTCGGCAACACCTGGGAGGGAGTTCTGTGTGGACAGTCCCACACGTGCGTCGAGCCAGTTCTCGAAGGGGTTCGGTGTCTGCTCGCCGGGGCCGCATCGCGAAGCGGTAACCACCGATCGACCAGGATAGACCTCGGCACCACGAACCGGCCAAGCACACACCCGGCCCGGGCGTCTCTCGCCCCGGCTTTCATAGCTGAGTGCGGACCGTCCCGCACCGTGCCTCCCAGAGAGACTGGCTGGCGGCAAGCCCGTTGGCCAGTAGCAATGCTCTGGTGGCTCACACGGAGACAAGGCGGACCCGTCCGCCACAGAGCTTGGTCATGTCGTCGATGTCGGGGGTCAGCATGACCACAGGCCGTTGCTGCCGAAGCGCGACCTCGGCCACAGCCGCGTCGATGGCGTACTTGTGGCCGTGCGGCCCGGCCCCCATCAACAGTGCTGAGGCCGCCTTTGCCTCCTCGTCGCCCACCGGAACGGCGCGCAGGCCGGACAGCACCCAGTTCAGTCGGGCCTTGTTCGTGCGGGCGTGCACGGCCTCGATGATGGTGAGCGCGCAGATCACCACCTCCATGCCGCGCGATCGTGCCTCCGCGACCAGGGCCACCACGGTCTCGTCGTCGGCGAGCAGCTTGGAGAGCCCTTCGCTGTCCAGGACCAGTGTCCCCTCGTGGCTCAGCCTGCGGCGGGCCACTGGTCCTCCTCAGCGAACACCTCGTCGAACACCTGCCGCGCTCGCAGCCGCGCCTGCTCGGATAGTGTTCCCTTGCGGCTCTCGTAGTCGGCCAGATACTCGTCCAGTACCTGTCCTCGCAGCTCCCGCTCAACGGCCGTGGCGATGAACGCGGAGAACTCTCGCTTGCCGACCCGGGTTCGGATCGCCTCCGCGGTTCCCTCGGGTATGGACAGGCTGACCCGGGTCGCTGGCCCCTCGCCGATGCTGTACGTCGTCTCGGACATGGTTTTGATTGTGTCAAACAAGTAGGAAACCAACAAGCTCGGCGGGTTCGGCCCCTCCCCAAGTGCTGGCGATGATCACCGCGTCGCCATGCAAAGCCACAGAGGTTCGGCCCCCTCGGGCGCGGAACTTTTCTGCGGGCCCCGGTCCCCGAAAGCACCGGGTGATCACATCCACCTGCCCTACGAAGATGTTTCTTTGGGTGCTGTGGCATGTGCGGGCCCGTGTTCGCGGGTACGTCTCGGAGACGTCGACGTGCTGCCTCCCGTTTGCAGCACTGCGCTGACCTTCGTTGACAGGACCGAGAACGCACAGAAGCCGTTCGACTCCAATATCCGTTATGTCAGATTGTGAAGGCGTGCTCGCGAGAAATGTTGCGGTACTCCAGGAGATGTGACCCGTTTCGGTTGCTGGGCGGCGTTGGACCGATCTGGTACAGGACTGGTCCACTTTGGTACGCCTTGGACCACGAGTGGTGCGTGTTGGACCAGTCATCACCGTGCTCGGGTGTGAGACCCAGAGGCACATCCGGGCAGCCCATCCGTGACCAGGGAAAGGCGTCCTCGGTGCTTCAAGGGCAAGTGGTGTTGCTATGAAGTCTTCATTGAGGTTCTCTGAGAGCATGCCGAGGCGCCTGCTGACCATCCGGTCTTCCCGCCAGTGCTTGCACAGCCGCGCCCCCGCTCACCGAACGCGTCTACAACCACTGGGCCCCGCGCAGACGGTTCGGAACCTGGCCGGTGTGCCCTACAGCGACGCCCAACTTGCCGCCGTGCGCCTATCCGAGACTGAAAAATCGACCAAGGGGCACCGGATGTACGACCGACGATGTCCGGGGCATGGGAGAACACTGCTGAGGGCAAGCTGCGACCCGGTCCGGTTGCCTTGCCTCGGCCGCTGCAGGCCGACCCCATCGCCGAGACCCTGCACTGAGCGTTGAAGGCCCGTACCCCACGGCGGATTCAACTGATCGTCGCAACACCTCGATCACGGAGGTGTGCGATGGGACGTGAGAGGAAGCAGATACCCGAGGTGCCTGTGGGAGCGCGACGGCAGTGGGCGGCGGATCGGGCACTACGGCCACCGATGCGCTCACCGGGCCGCCCTGAGCCCTCTCGTGCGGTGCAGCGGGACTTCTGGCGGCTGATCGCGTCGGGTGTGACCACGGCCGAGGCCGCACAAGCCGTTGGTGTGTCATGGCCGGTCGGGTCGCGTTGGTTCCGTCAAGCTGGCGGCATGCCACCGATCAGCCTGGACGAGGCGACGCTGCGGCGCACGGTGTTTCGGTGGGCGCATCGCTACAACACCCGTCGTCGACACTCACACTGCGGGAACGTGTCTCCGAACGACTTCGAGGTATCTCGGGCGTCTATGCTGGCGGCAGCGGCGTAATCAACCACCCCCGTGTCCAACATCCGGGGTTAAGGCCCGTTCGAGTTCGCTCTGGCCGAGATCGACTTCACTGTCCTGGACCTGGCCGCCTGAGGCCGGGGTCAACGACGGCTGAAATTCACGTGTCGCCGGCAGTCGGGGCCCTCCCGTACATGGAAGGAACTCGGCGATGGCTCAGCTGGTTACGAGGATCTACCACGACACCAGGGCAACTTGGGATCCTGGCGGAAGCCGAACTCGCCGCGTTCACCACCCGATGGCGCAGGGAGGAGATTCTTGCGGCCATGCGCGCTTCGGAGGACCACCGTCCCGTGACCCGGATTTCAATCTCGACCCTTTGAACCGTGACCATGGCTGGGAGATCGTCCAGCAGTGGTGGTGCTTCGTCTCATTCCGCGCAGGATGGGTCTGATGGTCAGGCCGGGGTGTGCCATCCCGCGTCGGCGTTCCACCGGCCGGACAGAGGCGTTTGGCATGCGTAGGAGGCCAGTACTGGGTTGAGGAATCGTGCTGCCACGGGTTGGGCCTGTTCCAGAGTGCCGCACCCGTGCAGGCGCTGAGCCTGTCGAGCCTGGTCGGGGTAGGACTGCTGCCATGCGGGGTTGGGTACCCGGAACTCGTTGGGCAGAGTCAGTGATAGGCCTTGGTTGCGGCGGCGCTGGATCTCTTGGGTCAGGGTGGCGTACAGGTCCGGACCCTCACAAGCCCCCGTAGCCGGTGTCACCAGGCCATCGGACATCACCAGTTCAAGTTGAGTACCAGTCGAAGGTGCGCTTCAGGCCCTCCTCGAATGACACCTGAGGCCAAAAACCCAGTTCCTCGAAGATCTTTGTCGCGTCGACCGCGTAGCGCCGGTCATGCCCCTTGCGGTCCGGCACATAGTCGATCCTCTCCCGGCCGGTCCCGAAGCGGGTGAGTAGCCGCTGCGCCAGCTCCAGGTTAGTCATCGCCTCTGTGCCGCCGATGTTGTAGACCTCACCCGGGGCGCCGGAGGAGCGTACTGCCTCCAGTGCCCGGACGTGGTCGTCCACGTACAACCAGTCGCGTGTGTGCCGCCCGTCTCCGTAGATCGGTAGGCTCCGGCCCGCCAGAAGCCTGGTCAGCAGGACAGGGACGAGTTTCTCCGGGTACTGGCGCGGCCCGAAGTTGTTCGCGCAGCGGGTGACGCGCACGTCCAGGCCGTGGGTGCGGGCGTAGGAGAGGGCGACCAGGTCGGCGGATGCCTTGGATGCAGAGTAGGGCGAGCTCGGCCGCAGCGCCGCGTTCTCGTCGGCGACCCCCTCGGTCAGGGAACCGTAGACCTCGTCCGTCGAGATTTGGAGGAAGAGCTCCGTGCCGTGGCGGACGGCCGCGTCGAGCAGGGTCTGTGTGCCGAGGATGTTGGTGCGCACGAACGCACCACCGTCCCGGATCGAGCGGTCCACGTGGGATTCGGCGGCGACGTTCACGATCTGGTCGTGTCGTGCCACCAGAGCATCCACGAGGTCCGCGTCGCAGACGCACCCCCGGACAAACGCGAAGTCCGGGTGGCCCCACACCGCGCTCAGGTGGTCGGTGCTGCCCGCGTAGGTGAGCTTGTCCAGAACGGTGACGGCTGTGTGGCCGTTCCCTCCGGGGCCGAGCAGGGCATCGACGTAGGCCGAGCCGATGAAACCCGCGCCTCCGGTCACCAGGATCCGGATGGTGTCGGTGTTCCTCCTCATGAGGCCAGCCACACCCTGCTGTGGTCACCGAGGATGAGACGGTGTCCGCCCTCGCCCGTGGATGGGCCGGAGACCACGGCTGCTCGGCCCAAGAACGAATCGTTCAGCGCGTTCACCCGCTCCACGCACGCCTTCTCCATGACGACCGAGGAACCGATGCGACTGCCCCGGATCCCGCACCTGGCTCCGATGGTGGTGAAACCCTCCACGGTGGAGCGGTCGATGACTGCCCCAGGTCCGATCACGGCGGGGCCGTACAGGTGCGACCGGCGGACCACGGCCCCCTCGGCGACGTGGACCGGACCCACGACGGTGCTCTCGGAGTCGATGTCCCCCTCCATGAGCCCCCGCGTGGCACCCAGCGCGACGTGGTTCGCGTCGAGGAGGTCCTCGACGTCGCCCACGTCGCACCACGCCCCCGTGACGGGCTCGGCGCCCACCGGCAGCCCTTGGTCGATCATCCACTGGAGGGCGTCGGTGATCTCCAGTTCCCCCCGGGACGAGACGGGGACGGAGCGCACCGCTTCGTGGACGGCGGGCGTGAAGGCGTAGACGCCCACGAGTGCGAGGTCGCTCCGCGGGTTCGGGGGTTTCTCCTCGACGCGCACCACCCTGCCGTGCCCGTCGATTTCGGCGACGCCGAAACGGGAGGGGTCCCTGACCCCGTGGACGAGCAGGTTCGCGTCGAAACCGCTCTGACCTGCGCGGGAAACGAAATCGGTGAGGCCTTTTTCGAGGTAGTTGTCCCCTAGGAACAGCAGGAAGTCCTCGTCCCCGAGAAACTCCCTCGAAATGTGGACGGCATGGCCGATACCGAGCGGTTCCCGCTGGTCGACGTAGGTCACTCTCACACCGAAGCGCGAACCGTCCCCCACGGCCTCTCGTATCTGGTCGCCGGTCGCCCCGACGACCACTCCGACGTCCTTGACGCCGGACAGAGCCACGGCTTCCAGAACGTGAAAAAGAACCGGTTCGTTGGCGACGGGCAGCAACTGCTTGGCGGTGGTGTGGCTGAACGGACGCATGCGACTTCCCGTCCCACCTGCAAGAACGAGCGCCTTCACGATTGTCTCCTCGCATGGATCAGGAGCGCGTCTCCTGCCTGGCTGGGATCGGGGCAACTCAACCACACCCCCGAAGGGTCACGCAAGACATTTCTGAATCTTGCGCAAATCATTGACACGAATATCGCACTCTTCTTCACTCTGTCCTGCCGCAGCCCGAAACACCGGGCCAACCATCCGATCTTCCGGCCTTGCGCGAGGGCGCTGTTCACAGCTCTGAAGTGCGAGAATTCCATCCGAAGGGATGCCTGAATACAGGAGGCCAACCACGCAAGACATTTCTGAATCTTGCGCAAATCATTGACACGAATATCGCACTCTGCTTCACTCTGTCCTGCCGCAGCCCGAAACACCGGGCCAACCATCCGATCTTCCGACCTTGCGCGAGGGCGCTGTTCACAGCTCTGAAGTGCGAGAATTCCATCCGAAGGGATGCCTGAATGCAGGAGGCCAACCAGGAAGAAAGCCCTGAACAGGCACTGCAAGGTCCTTCGCCTCCTGGCCAGGGGAGACAGGAACGATGGCTGGCACGCGAGAGTGCGCACGTCGCACCCGGCGCCACTGACGAGGCCGCGTTCGGCCGTCGGGTCTTCACCAGCGGACACGGGTCGACGCTGACCGACATGGACGGCGACACCTACGTGGACCTCGCCGCCGGGGCCCTGACCCAGTCGCTCGGGCACACCCACCCCGAAACCGTCGAGGCCCTCAGCGCACAGGCCCAGCGACTGTGGAACGTCCATGACTCGGCGTTCCCGGAGAGGGCCGAACTGTGCGAGCTGTTGGCCCGGCTCCTGCCGCCGGAACTCGACACCTACGCCTTCTTCTCCACCGGCGCCGAAGCCGTCGAGGCGGCCCTGCGCCTGGTCCAGCGGACCGCTCCGCCCGAACGCAACCGGATCGGCGCCCTGCGCCACGGCTTCCACGGGAAGACCATGGGCGCGCGGATGCTGGTGCACTGGGACGTCGGTACCCAGTCCTTCGCCGGAAACAGCGTGCTGGGGTACGCCCCCAACTGCTACCGGTGCCCCCTGGAGCTCGAATACCCCTCCTGCGAGCTGCGCTGCGCCTCCCTCATACGCCGTCACATCGCCGAGAAGCCGAACGTCTCCGCTCTGGTCTTCGAGCCCGTCCAGGGAGCGGCCGGGGTGATCACGCCGCCTCCCGGCTACTGGGAGACGGTGGCACGGGCCTGCCAGGACAACGGCGTCCTCCTGGTCGCCGACGAGGTCCTCACCGGGGGCGGTCGCACCGGTGCCTTCCTCGCCAGCGAGGAGGTCGGTGTGCGCCCGGACCTGGTCGTCATGGCCAAGGGCACCGCCAACGGCTTCCCCTTCTCCGTGCTCGCCGGCCCCCGGGAGCTCATGCACCGCCCCTCGGCCTCCGAACCCGGCGCCTACGCCTCCACCTACGGCGGCAACCCCCTGGGGGTCGCCGCCGCGACCGCCACACTCCGGGTGGTCGAACGCGAGGCACTGGCCGCACGCGCGAAGGAGCTGGGCGCGCTCGTGGGCGAACGGCTCGCCCGGATGCGGGACCGCTTCCCCAGCGTCGGGGACGTCCGAGGCCTCGGTCTCCTCCACGGCGTGGAGTTCGTCCGCGACCGCACCACACGCGAGCCCGCGCCCGAGACCGCGCGCGAGGTCTACCGGGCCGCGCTCGACCTGGGGGTACGGACCGCCCTGGGCGGCCACGTCATCCGTATCAGCCCGCCCCTGAACATCGACGAGGAGACCCTGAGGTCGGCCTTGGACTCCCTCGAACGCGCCCTGGAACGGGTGGAGGGCGCGTGATCGCCGTCGAGAACCTCGTCAAGGAGTTCCGCGTACCTGAGCGTGAGGAGGGCCTGGCGGGAAGCCTACGTACGCTCTTCACTCGCAGGTACCGCACGGTCAGGGCCGTGGACGGCATCTCCTTCGAGATCCCCGCGGGCTCCAGAACGGCGTACCTGGGTGCCAACGGCGCCGGGAAGTCCACGACCGTCAAGATACTCACGGGAGTCATGACGCCCACCTCGGGGCACTGCCTGGTGAATGGCCTGGAGCCCCACCGGAACCGTCGGCGCACGGCGCGGCGGATCGGCGTGGTGTTCGGGCAGCGCAGCCAGCTCTGGTGGGACCTGTCCGTCCCCGACTCCTTCCGTATCCTGCGCCGCGTCTACGACATCCCCGACGCGGTGTACCAGCGCAACCTCAGGCTCTTCCGTGAACTGCTCGACATCGACGCGCTGGGGACGACCGCGGTACGCCAGCTCAGTCTGGGCCAGCGGATGCGTGCCGAGATCGCGGCGAGCCTTCTGCACGACCCCGAGGTGCTGTTCTGGGACGAACCGACGATCGGGCTCGACATGGTCCTCCAGGAGGCGGTTCGGGAGCTGGTCAACCGGGCCAACCGGGAGCTCGGTACGACGGTCCTCCTCACCAGTCACGACCTGGCCGACATCACGAGCATCTGCGACACGGCTCTGGTCGTCGACCACGGGCGGGTGGTCTACCAGGGGCGGATCGACCAGCTGCTGAGCACCGCGGGGCAGCGCTCCGTGATCTTCGAGTACCGGGGCGGTCCCAGTCCGGATGCGGTGGCCGCCGAGGTGGAGCACACTCTCCCGGGGACCCAGGTGCGCTTGGACGGCCAACGGGTGCGGATCGACCACCCGGTCGGCCTGCTCTCCTCCCGGGAGGTCCTCTCCTTCCTCCTGGAGCGCGTCGACCTGACCGACTGCTACGTGCCCGAGCCCGACCTGGGCACGGTCCTCAAGGAGCTGTACACCCGGGGCGGACACCGGGACCACGCACCGGGCGGGGCGACGTGAACCCCCTGCGCCAGGCCTCCCTATACACCCCGTTCGTCACCGGGAGCCTGCAGTCGCTGCTGCGCTACCGCTCGATGTTCGCCATCTCGGCGGTGACGGCCGCCGCGAGCGCGGCGATGATGATCTTCCTATGGCGGGCGGTCCACTCCAGCTCACCCGACGGGCCGCCGGGGGGATTCGACGCGGCGGAACTCACCACCTACCTGCTCGTCGCCCAGATCCTCGGCCTCCTGCACGCCAACCGCGTGGACGACGAGGTCTCCGCCGAGGTCTACCGGGGCCACGTGGCGGCCATGCTGCTCAAGCCGGTCAGCTATCCGGTGGTCAGGGCCTTCGCCTGCCTGCCGGTCATCGGGACCAACGCCCTGTTCGCCGGTCTGCCCGTCCTCCTGCTGTTCGCCCTTCTGGTCCCGCTCAGCGTGCCCCGCCCCATCGACACCCTGTTGTTCGCGGTGTCGGCCGTGCTGTCGGCGGCGGTCGCTTACCTGGTCAACCTCCTGGTGGGCATGGCCGCCTTCGTCACCACCAACACCTGGGGGATCCGGCTGATGAAGCAGACCGTGGTGGCGTTCTTCTCCGGGCAGATGGTCCCCATCGAACTGATGCCGGACACACTCGCCACGGTGACGCACCTCCTCCCCTTCCACACGATGGTCGACAGTCCACTGACCCTGCTGCTGGGACGGTACGACGGAGTCTCGGGAATCCTCGGGGTCCTGGGCCTGCAGCTGCTCTGGACGACCCTCATGTGCGCGGTCTCCGCGTTGGTGTGGCGGTTCGCGATCCGCCGTCTGGAGGTGCTGGGCGGATGAGGGAGTTTCTTCGCCACGCACGACTCGCCTGGTACCTCGGCGGGATCGGGCTCCAGCGGCTGATGACCTACAGGGCGGACTTCGCCCTGGGCGCCGGCGCCTTCGTGGTCCGGGTGGGCGTGCAGACCGCCGTCGTCGGCGTGATCTTCCAGTTCACTCCGGCCGTGGGGGGCTGGACGCTGCACGAGATGGTCTTCCTCCTGGGTTTCTCCCTGCTGCCGCGCGCCCTCGACCGCCTCTTCACGGACCAGTTGTGGGAGTTGGGGCGGCGTCTGGTCCAGCAGGGCGAGTTCTACCGGTACCTCATCCGCCCCGTGAACCCGCTGTTCGCACTGCTCTCCGAGCGGTTCTTCCACCCCGACGGCTTCGGTGAACTGCTCGTGGGCGCGGCGCTGGTGGCGTGGGCGGGACACCAGCTGGGTCTGGACCTCACTCCGGCGCAGTGGCTGGCCGCCGCCGCGCTCGTGCTCCTCGGGGCGCTCATCCACATGTCCGTGAAGCTGCTGTTCGCCTCCCTGTCCTTCTGGACGGTCACGAGCTTCCCCGCCATGCACGCAGCCAACCAGATCTCGGAGTTCGCCGCGTACCCGTTGGAGATCTTCCACCCCGTCGTGCGCGTCCTCACGACGTGGTGCCTCCCCTTCGCCTTCACCGCCTACGTCCCCTGCGCGTACCTGCTGTTCGGCGACACCGGACTGGTCGTCTGGACACCCGTGGTCACGGCGGCGGCCCTCGCCGTCTCCCTGACCGTGTGGCACCGGGGACTCGCCACCCACGAGATGACCGGGAGTTGAGCCCGATGAAACGGCACACGCACCCCACGGCCCCCTTCCCCGCGGACGCGGAGGAGGTGGTGGACCAGGCCGAACTCGCGGACACGGGTGTCCGGATCCTCGTCCTCGCCGAGCCCTCGGGCGCCCACAGCTGGCGCCTCGTCCCGTCCGGCGGCGGAGGCGCCGAAGAGCCCGACGCGTCCCGCTTCGACGCCGCGGTCGTGGAACTGCTGAGGGCCCGGCGCCGCGTCCCCACGAGGCGCGGGGGCGTGATCGAGTTCCGCGCGGGCGCGATCCCCGAGGGCGGAACGCTCCCCCGGGGGTTCGACCGGCAACCGTCGTCCAACTCCCTCACCCTGGTGGACGTCTCCGGAACCACCTACGTCCACAAGAGGTACCGGCGGATCAACCCGCCCGCCCACGAGCCCGAGCTACTGCGGCGCCTCGCCCGCACGGGGCACACCCCGCGCTGGGCGGGGGACTACCGCTACGTCAGCCCCGACGGCGGAACCGAGTACCCGCTCGGTGTGCTCTACGAGCACGTCACGGGCGAGGGCCTGGACGCCCCGCTGCGCGAGAACCTGCGTTCCCTGTGGCCGAAGCTGCGGTCCTCGCCCTCCCCCGAGGCGACCGCCCGCGAGGGGCTGCGCCCTTTGGAGGGGATCCTGCGTGAGGCGGGCGCCTCCCTGCGCCGGTTCCACCGCGACTTGGCCGCGGCGCTCGGGGACGACGGCCCAGGGGACGCCTACCCCGTCGGCTCCGCGCTGGAGGCCGCCTTCGGTTCCCTGTCCGCGCTGGGCCGACGCCCTCCGGTGAGCGAGGAGATCCCGGTCGGCCTGTGGAGTGCGGCACTGGACGCCCTGCGCGTCGAGGCCGACGACCTGCGGCTCCGGCACTCCGGGGGCACGGCCTTCCACGAGGAGGGCGAGGCCGGCCCCTGCCACGGGGACCTCCACCTGTCCCACCTGCTCCTCGGGCCCCGGGCGCACCCGCCGCGCCCCAGGAGCGTCCGCGTCATCGACGTCTCCACCCCCTCCCCCTCGGATCCGGGCTGGCGGTTGCAGTCCCCGTTGGCGGACCGCGTCGCGCTGCGCCGCGCCCTGGAGTACTTCACCACCGACGAGGCCCTCGACCACGGTGCGCGGCTCCTGGGCAGGGAGAACACGGACGCGGCCGTGGCGGCCGTGCTCGACGCGGCCCGGCGTCCGCACCCGGAAGCCCCCTGGCCCGAGGCGGACCTCGCGGTCCTGCGCACGGTGTGCCGGGCGGCCGACGTCTGGCGGGACCGGGTGACCGAACTCCTGCTGGGATCCCCCGGCGGCGGGGACCAGGGGCGGCGGTCCTTGCTGTACCGCCTCCTGTACCTGAACCGCCTCCTGCACGAACTCACCTACAACCAGGACCACGCACGCCTGTACCACACGGCCATGGACCTTCGGCACGCCCTCACCCGCGCGCCCGAGCCCTCCACCACGAGGATGTGATCACCGTGTCCCAGATGCACATCATCGAGACCTACTTCGAGTGCTGCGGCTTCGACCACACCATGTTGCAGGGCGGGACCTCCGTCTACCTCTGGAACCTCTCCCGCGCGTTCGCCCGCGAGGGCCACCGGGTCTCGCTGGTCTCCCCCGCGCACGGGCGCCTGGACGACCTCCGCAGCCGTCACGAGGTCGAGGACCTGCCCCACGAGGACGTCCACACGCTCCCGCTCGTGCTCGACCCGCGCGTCTGGCGGGGGTTCGAGGAGACCGCGTACCTGGACCTGAGGACGACGGCGCACCGGATCCGCAAGGAGGGCGTCGACCTGTACCTCCTCTCGAACGAGTACCTCGACCGGTTGCCGGACTCCTTCTACCCGCCCTACTCCGCCAAGGGCAGGGACCTCACCTTCCTCAAACCGCTCGTGTTCCAGGCCGACTGCGTCCGCTTCCTGCGAGCGTGGTTCGGGGACGAGAGGGCGATCGTGCACATGCACGAGCCCTACTACCACTACCTCCTGCCCGCGGCGCTGAGGGACGACCCGACCAAGCAGGTCGTCAGCACCGTGCAGAGCAACATGCCGATCACGAAGAAGGTTCACGCCCCCCAGACGCACCGCCTGCTGGAGGCCCTCGGCGCCCCCCTGCCCACGGGGGCGGACGGCGAAGGCGACGGGGAGGGGAAGCACAGCGACGGCGGGGGCTCCGGCACGGGCGGGGACCTCGCCGCGATGAGCCAGTACCAGCAGCGCACCCACCTGCACTACGAGTACCCGCGGGACCACGTCGGCGTGTACGAACTGGTCGCCGAGCACGCCGACCTGGTCGACTTCCTCTCCCCGGGGCAGCGGGACTTCTACACCACCTTCCAGGACACCCCCTTCGAACGCCTCTTCCGGGAACTCGACGTGTACGGGACGGTGCGCCGCAACGCGCACAAGGGGTTCGTGGGCGGCTGCGCGATCTCCGACACCTGGCTCGCGGACGACGACGAGGTGGACCGGGACGGGGTCCTCGGCGGTCTGGGACTGGACCCGGGCCTGCCGACCTTCTTCCACAACGCCCGCTACGCGGTCGAGCACAAGGGCCAACGCGAACTACTCCGCGCCGTGGACCGGGTGCTCGGCGACGGTCTGGCGGCCAACTTCGTCCTGCGCTGCGTCTCACCGGTGGGGATCGACGACCCCCTCTTCCACGAGGTGGAACGGCGCTGGCCCGACCGGGTCCGGATCCAGTCCGCCAGGGCGAAGGAGGGCGTCGTCCGCGCGTACGCCGCCGCGTCCGACTTCTGTGTCTTCCCCTCGAAGTTCGAGATGGACACCTTCCTCATCGCCCAGGGAGAGGCCATGGCGCTCGGGGTCGTACCCGTGGCCACCGATCAGTGCGGGACGTCCCACTTCCACCACGCCTCCCCCGAACCGATGACCACGGGCCTCTCCGTCCCACGCTCCTTCGCGGAGGACGACGACCTGCTCGTGGCGGCACTCGCGGAGAGGCTGCGAGAGGCGGCCGAGCTCTTGGAGAAGGACCCGGAGCGGTACGGGGAACTGTCGGCCCGGTCCGCCGCCGTAGCCCGTAAATTCACCTGGGAGGAGTGCGCGCGAAGACACCTGGAGGCGTTCGAGTCGCTCTGGCGCGGAGAGCGGCCGGTGCTGGAGGCCCGGGACGCGCTGCGGTGGGGATGGTTCGACCTGCTCCCCGAACACGCCTGGACGGAGCACCCGGAGGAGATCGCCGAAGCCGCGCTGGAGCTGGGAGATCCGGAGGTCTACGCCAGGTGCGCGCCGATGGACGGCAAGGCCGCGCGGCGGCTGTTCCGGTCCGCCTGGCGGCGCGCCGACTTCGCATCCTGTGAACGCTTGCTGCGGGACCACGGCGACCACGTTCCCGCCAAGGAGGCCGACCTCCTGCGATCCCGGCGCGGGCCCGAGGACGGGGACCGCGGAGCCGTCTACCGGTTCGCGCATGCCCTCAGGGTCGAGATGGTCGTACCCGGCGTGAACGTCGACGGAGGGCGTGCCGCCCCACGGGTCGTCCCGCTGACCAGGATCGGGCCGGGCGAGTTTTCGCTCCCCCCGGCGCCCAGGGAGGACGGCACGTCCGCGTCGGCGATGTTGCTCCTGACCCTCGACTCCGGACGCTCCGCCTGGGACACGGTGCGCCATGGCTGACACCACGGACGGGGTGAGGGCGGTCCTGCTCGCGGGCGGTGAGGGGCGCCGGATGGGCTGGCTGGGGGACGGCCTACCCAAACCCCTGGTCCCCTTCGGGGGCGCATGCCGTCTCATTGACTTCAGCCTCGCCAACGCCCACGGAACGGGCTTCGGGGAGGTGCTGCTGCTCTCACAGCACGAGGAACGGCGGATCATGGACACCCTGCACCTGGGTTGGAACACGACTCCGGGGTTCAGGGTGCACTTCGGTCCGCACGACGCGGCCTATCGGTCCTCGCGCGACGGCGAGCCCCCGCAGGCGCCCCCGGCCCTCACGGGACCGCGTGAGAGGGGCACGGCCGACGCCCTGATCCGCAAGGCGGAGTACGTCTTCGGAGAGGGGACGTCGGAGGTGCTCGTCCTGCACGCCGACCACGTCTACCACCACGACTACGGGCGCCTGATCGCCGAGCACCGGGCGTCGCGGGCCGCGCTGACCGTCGCCTACCAGCGCGTCGAACGGCGTTGGGTGCACCTGTTCGGCATGGTGGGGTTCGACGGTCGCGGGAACCTCACGGACTTCGTGGAGAAACCCCCGGAGCCGACCAGTGACCTGGTCTTCGCCGCGTTCTGCGTCTTCGACGCCACCGTGCTCCACCGCTACCTGGAACTGCTCGACGGGACCTCCTGGCAACACGACCTCAGCAGGGACGTAATCCCCGCGATGCTCGCGCGGGGGGAGCGGATACGCGGGTACGAGGTGCGTGCCCACTGGGAGGACATCGGTACCGTCGAGCGGTACCACCGGGCGCACTTGGCTCTGACGGGTCCGCACGCCCCCCTGCCGGTCGCCAGGATGCCCTGGACGCTCTCCCCCGGCACGCACCGATCCTTCGTGGAGCGCGCGGAGAGGGTGACACGGAGTGTCGTCCCCGACGGCCTGGTCAACGGGGGGAGCCTCGACCGGAGCGTCGTGTTCCCCGGAGCGCGGATCGGTACCGGTGCCCGGGTCCATCGCAGCGTGGTGATGCCGGGAGCGCGTGTACCCGACCACGCGCGGATCGACTCGTCCGTGGTCCTGGGGACCGGAGAGACACACGTCATCGAGCACGAGAGAACCGAGTGGATCACATGAACGAGCCGAGGTACGACGTCCTGGTCGCCGGAGGGGCGGGTGTGGACACCATCGTCCGCGTCGACGAGCTGAGGGTTCCCGAGGGTGACTCCACGGGTGTCCCGCCGGTGTACGACTACGTCGCCCACACTGGGAACGGGGTGGCGATCGGCTGCCACACGCTGGGGATGTCCACCAAGTTCATCGACTTCCTGGGGGACGACGCCCAGGGCCGGATGATCCTGGACGCCTACGCTGAGAGGGGCCTGGACTTCAGCCGGGTCGTCTCCGAGCACGGCACACCCCGGGGGGTCAACCTGGTGGACGCCCAGGGGCGCCGTTTCTCCTTCTACGACGGTAGGCACCCGGCCGACCTGCGCCTGCCCCGCACGTTCTACCTGCCCCACCTGGAACGCGCCCGGCACGTGCACATGTCCATCATCGGCCACAACAGGGACATGTACGAGGACATCGCCTCGCTCGGCGTCAGCAGTTCCACGGACCTGCACGACTGGGACGGGCAGAACCCGCACCACCTCTTCTACGCGCTGCGCTCGGACCTGGTGTTCCTCAGTGCCGCGTCGGTCCGCGACCGCGTCCCCCGGGTGCTGCGCGAGGTCGTCGACCGGGGCCGGGCCCGGGTCGTCGTCGCTACCGACGGGGCGCGGGGCTGCCACGTGTTGGTGCGCGGGGAGTCCGGCCCCAGGCGTTATCCCGCCGCGCTCCCCGAACGCCCGGTCGTGGACAGCAACGGTGCGGGCGACGCCTTCGTCGCCGCGTTCCTGTACTCCTACCTGGAGGGTCAGGAGATCAGCGAATGCGCCCTGTCAGGGGCTGTGGCGGGCGCGTTCGCCTGCGGCAGCGCCGGTACCCACGCGGAGTTCGTGGCCCCGGACGTGCTGCGCGGGTCCAGGGAGCGGGCTCGCGCGGCCTTCCTCGGGGCGGTGAGCCTGTGAACATCGTGCTTTTCTCGTTCGAGTGTGGTGGCTACGACCAGCGGCTGATGCGGGGCGGGCTCTCCCCCCTGGTGTGGAACCTGGCACGGGAATACACCAGCGCCGGGCACCGTGTCAGCGTGGTCACACCCACGCACGGACACCTGGCCACCCTCCGAAGCGATCACCGCGTCGAGGAGCTCGACTACCAGCACGACCACGATTTCCCGCTGGTCCTGGACCGGCGGACCTGGCCGAACCACCCGGAGCACGCGGGGCTGCCGCTGTCCACCAGGGCTCACCGGCTCCGCGTTGACGGTGTCGACGTGTACCTGCTCTCGAACTCCTTTCTGGACCTCCTGCCGGACCGCATCTACCCGCCGCCCGACTTCGAGGGGCGCGACCTGGCGTACTTCAAGCCGCTGGTCTTCCAGGCCGAGGGCGCGAGGTTCGTCGACTGGCTCCACGCCGGGGAACCTGCGGTGGTCCACGCGTTCGAGCCCTTCTACCACTACGTGCTACCGCTCGTGTGGGGCGGGGACCCGCTGCGCCGCACCGTGAGTACTGTGGCGGCCAACGCCCCAGTCACACAGAGCGTCCACCGGCACCAGGTGGAACGTCTGCTGGAGTCCTTTGGGGTCACCGGCCTGGACCTAGAGGCCCTTGAACCCGCCCCTCCGGTTCCTGGATCACCGGACGACATCGTGGAACGCACCCTGGCCGGGACCAGGATGCACGAGGGACACAGGGACGGCCACGTCGCGCTCCTTCCCCTGATCGCCGCCCACGCTGACCTCGTCGACTTCGTCTCGCCCGGCCAGCGGGAATGGTTCACCAGCTTCGAGGGGGCGCCCTTCGAGCCCCTGTTCCACCGCCTGCCGGTCTCCCGGCTCCTCCGGGACTCGCCCGAGCGGCTGCTTGATGGAGGGTGCGGTGTCTCCGACAGCTGGTTGGCACGCGATCCCGGTGCGGTAGACCGTGCCGACGTCATGCGCTCCCTGGGGTTGTCTCCCCGGCGCCCGACGTTCTACCACGCCTCCCGGTACGCCGTGCACCACAAGGGGCAGCTGGAGCTGATGCACGCGGTGGAGAATGTGCTCGCCGAGGACCAGGACGTTAACTTCGTCATCCGCTGCTCCACTGGCTCCGCCGCGCGCAGCGCCGAACCGGCCAACGCCCATTTCCAGAGAGTGGCCGCCCGCTATCCGGATAACGTCCACCTGACCTGGGAGCTGGCTGACGAGGACCTCCTCTTCCAGCACGCCGCCGTCGCGGATTTCTGTGTCTACCCGTCCAAGTACGAGCTGGACGGGTTCCTCATCGCCCAAGGCGAGGCCATGGCTTGCGGGGCCGTACCCATCGGTTCGGCCCAGCGGGTCACGGATCACTTCGGGCACGCGTTCCCACACGATGATCCGCGCTCCACAGGCTTCGCCGTGCGCCGCTCGTTCCGGGACGAGGACGCCGATCTCACGAGGGAACTCACCGCGCGGTTCCACGAAGCCCTAAGGGTCTGGCGTGAGGAACCGGACCTGTACCAGCGCCTGTCGGACCGGGCCAAGAGCACCGCCCGTTCCTTCACCTGGGGACGCAGCGCGCGGGTTCGGCTCGACGGATTCGCCCGGCTCCTCGAAGGGGGTACCCGGCGGACGCCCGCTCCCGTCACGGTCCCCGAGGCCCCGGTGGTCCCCGCACTGACGGACCCCGGAGAGGACACGGGGAGGGCACGGCGCCGTTATCGGGCCGAACGACGGCCCGACGGACTCGTCTACGTGGAGTACCGGGCCCCCGGTGTCGAGAGGGTCGAGGCCGTGTCCTCCTCCCCCGGGGAGAACACCGGACCCCGTTCCTCCGGCCAGTCCGATGTGGAGGCGCGTGCCGCGGACGAGGCGGTGCCCGCGGACGCGGACGCGCCCGTGCTTGTTTCCCTGGAGCACACGGAGGGACTCTTCCGGGGGACGGTCTCCCCTCCACCCGGCGGGCACCTCGTCCTGTTACTGACCCGGAGTTCGGGAAGTACCGAGTGGGCGTCCGCCCCCATCCCTCAGCGGGTGCACCGACCCCGCGCGGACCCGCCCCACCGGCTGGTCGCGACCGACCTCGATGGAACACTCCTGCGGGACGACCGCTCACTGTCCCCACGGAACAGGAACGCCCTCGCCCTGGTGGCGGAGGCGGGTGCGCACCACCTGGTGGTCACCGGCAGACCGGCCTCGGCCTGCCGGAAGCTCTTCGGGGATATCGGCTACCGGGGACTGGCGGTCTGCGGCCAGGGGGCACAGCTCTACGACGCCGCGCGGGATGAACTGCTCTTCTCGGCGCAGCTCGACCGGGACCTGGCGCAGAGCGTGGTGGAGGGCGTCCAGGCGCTGTTGGGGGAACCCCCGATGGAGCTCGGGGTTGTCACCGCCGCACCGGAGGGATCGTGTGTGGTCACCAGCGGCTTCCGTCCCCGGATCCGGCACGGCTGGTTGGTCACCTGTGATCGTTCGTCCCTGTGGAGTCGGCCTGTCGACAAAGTCCTGCTCCAGCAATCCGACGTGGCGGACGAGAAGGTCGTCGAGGCGGCTACGCGGGCCGCCGACGGAAGGCTATCCGTCGTCCACTCGGATCACGGGATGGTCGAACTGTTGCCCTCCGGCACCGACAAGGCGCGGGGGCTGGCACGCGCGGCGGGGCTGCTCGGGTGCGGCCCCGAGCACACCGTGGCCTTCGGGAACATGCCCAACGACATCCCTCTGCTCGCGTGGGCCGACCACGGCGTGGCGATGGCCGACGCGCATCCAGATCTCCTCGCGGTCGCCGACGAGATCGCCCCGGCCCACGGCCAGGACGGCGTGGCCGTCGTGCTGGAGAGGATCTTCCCACCCCACCACCACACGGGAGGAAAGTGATGGCCCCCACCGATCCCCTGCGCGAACTGGCGCGGGAACACGGCATCGCCACGTCCTACACCACCGACCGGGGAACACGACAACGGATCCACCCGGGCACCCTGGTGGCGGTCCTGGCCGCCTGCGGGGTGGACGGTTCCACACCAGAGGCGGCCCGTGGCGCCCTGGAGGCCCGGCGCGCGAAGCGGCGCCAGCGACTCCTGCCCGCGTGCACGGTGGTCCGGGTCGCCGAGGATCCCTCGGCCACGGCACCGCACTTGTGGCTCCCGGAGGGTTCCACCGGTGAGATCGAACTGGAGGACGGAAGTCGCCGTGAGTTGGTGCCGATCGGTTCCGAGCACCGCGCCGGGTGGCGTAGGTACGGTGCCGGGCTGTTGCCCCACGGGCGTCACGGGCTCCGCGTCCGAGGACCGGACTCGAACGCCAGGGGGCACCTGCTGGCCGTACCCGACCGTGTCCGCGTCCCGGACCGGCGTGGCTGGGGCCTCACGGTGCAGCTGTACTCCCTGCTCTCCCGGAGGTCGTGGGGGATGGGCGATCTGTCCGACCTCGCCGACCTGGCTCGCTGGTCCGGCTCCGCCCTGGGTGCGGACTTCGTCCAGCTTGGTCCGCTCCACGCAACCGACCCGAGTCTGCTCACCGACCCCTCCCCGTACCGGCCGAGCTCCCGCCGGTTCCCCGATCCCATGCACGTCCGTGTGGAGAACATCCCCGAGTACCGGGGCCTCTCTGCTGCCGAGCGCGAGGAGGTCGACGCCCTGGCCGCGCGTGCGCGCGCCGACAACGCCACGGTGCTGGACGGTTCGGCGCTCATCGACCGTGGCACCGTACGAGCCCGCAAACTCCGGGCCCTCTGGCTGCTCCACCGAGCACGTGCGCACGCCCCCGCCCGCGAGGAGGCGTTTGAGGAGTTCTCCCGTGCCGGGGGAAAGGCGCTGGAGGACTTCGCCACCTGGTGCGCCTTGGCTGAGGTACGCGGCGGCGCGTGGCACTCCTGGCCCGCCGAGCTGCGCGATCCGCGATCACCCTCCGTGTCCCGTGCACGTGAGGCGATGCGGGAGCGCGTCGACTTCCACATGTGGGCGGTATGGATCACCGACGAACAGTTGTCCTGGGCGCAGCGTGGGGCCGTCGACGCGGGTATGCGCGTCGGCCTCGTGCACGACCTGGCCGTGGGTGTCGCCCCGGAGGGGGCGGACACCTGGATGGAGCGGGGAAGCATCGCCTCCGGTGTGAGCGTCGGCGCGCCGCCCGACGACTTCAACCGTCACGGGCAGGACTGGGGCCAGCCCCCGTGGCTTCCGGAGGCTCTGGCCGAGGCCGCCTACGAACCGTTCGCCGGTCTGCTGCGCTCCGCTCTGCGCCACTCCGGTGCCCTGCGGGTGGATCACGTGATGGGCCTGTTTCGGCTCTGGTGGATTCCGAGCGGGTGTCGCCCCTCGGAGGGGACCTACGTCCGCTACGACCACGAGGGCATGCTCGGCGCGCTCGCGCTGGAGGCCCATCGGGCCGGCGCGAGCGTGATCGGGGAGGACCTCGGCACGGTCGAGCCTTGGGTGGGCGAGGAACTGGACCGGCGGGGTTTTCTGGGCACCTCCGTCCAACGGTTCGAGTTCGTGGACCACTCGGAGCGGGACAGAAGACCGCTGTCCCCGGAACGGTGGCGTCGGCGCTGCCTCGCGACGCTCACCACGCACGACCTGCCCACGACCGCGGCGTGGTTGACGGGAGAGCACGTCAGGCTCCGCGCCGAGCTCGGGCTCCTCACCCGGCCGGAGGAGCAGGAGGCCGCCGACACGGCGGCCGAACGCGACGCCTGGCTCCTGGAGCTGTCCCGTCTGGGCCTGATCACCGAACCGTTCCACGGGCGCGAAGAGGAGGTGGTGCTCGCACTGCACCGGTTCCTGCGCCTGACCCCGGCCCTGATGCTCGGCGTGTGGCTGCCCGACGCGGTCGGCGACCGCAGACCCCAGAACCTCCCGGGGACCTCGACCGTCCACCCCAACTGGAGACTGCCCGTGGCGGACTCCCGGGGGCGCCCCGTAGCGCTGGACGAACTGCCTTCCTCGCCCCTCCTCCGGAGGATCGCCGAGGTGTTCACCGACCTGAATCCCCCCAGCGCTGAGAAGGAGAGAGATGCCGAGCCCCTCTTCCCCACGAAGTGACACTATGCCGGGAGTCCGGGAGGACACCGGTGGTTTCGACCTGCTCGCCCCCGACGGTACGGGGTATCGGGTGGATCTGGTGGACGAAGTCCTCTCCCCCGGGAACCCCCTTCTCGCCGAGAGGTTGGAGGGGCGCAGGACCGTCGCGTTCGTCAGTCCGAACGTCGAGCGGCTCTACGGTGACCGTCTACGGACCTATCTCGGGGCGCACATGGACGCCTCGGACTGGAGCCTCACCGTCCTGCCGACGGGAGAGCGAAACAAGACTCTGGCCTCGGCCGAGCGGGTGTGCGAGGTCGCCAGGCGGTCCGGCCTCGACCGCAACGGCGTGATGCTGGGGATGGGCGGCGGCGTCCTCGCGGACGTCGTCGGTTTCGCGGCGTCCGTGTACGCCCGGGGTGTGCGCCACGCACGGATCAACACGACCCTGGTCGGCCAGGTGGACGTCGGGGTCGGGGTCAAGACCGGGGTCAACGCCTTGGGCGCGAAGAACATGCTAGGCACCTACCACCCGCCTCACGCGTCCCTGTGCGACCAGGGACTGCTGGCGAGTCTGCCCGAGCGCGAGATCAGGTGCGGGTTGGCGGAGATCGCGAAGTTGGCGGTGGTCCTGGACCCCGAACTCCTGACGGCCCTGGAACGGTGCCCGGACGTGTTCCTGCGCGACGGCGCGCCCGGTCAGCTGGAGACCCGCGTCATGCGCGCGTCCATGCGCCTCATGATGGAGCAGTTGTGCCCCAACCTCCGGGAGCACGACCTCGCCCGGTTGGTGGACTTCGGCCACACGTTCAGCCCGGTGATCGAGACCGCCGGGGGGCACCGCTTCAAGCACGGGGAGGCCGTCGCCGTCGACATGGCCCTGTCCTGTGTGATCGCCCGGCACCTGGGGTCGCTCCGCGCGGACGAGTGCGAACGCGCGCTGGACCTGATCAGGCGTTTGGGACTCTCCCTGTACGACCCGGGTACCTGCACCCCCGAACTCATGGCGAGTGCCGTACGGGCCGCCCGGCGGCGCAGGGGTGGCCGCCTGAACCTCGTCGTGCCTTCTGGCCTCGGTGCGGGCACTTTCGTCGAAAACCCCGAGGACGTACCGGAACGGCTTCTCGCAGCGGCTCTGGCCGAACTGGAGACGGCCGAGACCGCGAACGGCCCGCGGGAGTTGGCACAGTGAACGCACCCCACAACCTCCACCGCGACCTGCTCGTCGGGAAACCGCACGACCACGGCGGCGTGGGCACCGTCCTGGCACACCGTTTCCACTCCGCGCCTCCCACACCCGGTTCTGTCACGCACATCGACATGGCCGTCCTGTCTCCGGGCGTGTCCATCGGCAGGCACCGGCACGGAAACGACCGCGAGACCTACGTCGTCCTGCGTGGTAGCGGGGTGATGCGCGTCGACGGCGCCGACCTGCGTGTCGGCCGCGGCGACGTGCTCGTCAACCACCCGTTCGGCGAGCACGGCCTGGTCAACGACGGGACCGAGGACCTGGAGATCCTGGTCTTCGAGGTCGCCGTGGGAGAGGAACACACGGAAGGGCATGATGAATCCTGACCCCGACCGCACCACCGTGGTGGACGTGGGCGGAACGACCCTGCGCGTGGCCACGGGCACCGACGGCCGCCGACCTCCGAGCCGCGTGCACCGGGTCCGCACCGCGGGACTGGAGTCGGCGCCCCACTCCCCCGTCGACGTCCTCCAAAAGCGCGTCGTAGACCAGATCGTCCACGAGGTGCTGGACCTCGACTCCGTCCCCCCGGCACGGGTGGGTATCGCCTTCGCCGGTCCCGTCACCGCCGACGGACTGGTCACGGCCGCCCCGACCGTGTGGGGAGAGGGCGGCCTCCCCCTCCCCCTGGGCGACCTGGTCCAGGAGCGACTGCGGGTTCCCGTCACAGTGGTCAACGACCTCACGGCGGCGGCTTGGCGCTACTCCGCCGTCGAGCGGGAACCGTTCTGTTTGTGGACCGTCAGTTCAGGGATCGGCAACAAGGTCTTCCGCGACGGCGAGGTACTGGTGCACCCGGACGGTCATGGGGGCGAGATGGGGCACTGGGTGTGTGACACGTCCGCCGAGGCGCCCCTGTGCGACTGCGGCGCACGGGGGCACCTCGGCGCTTTGTCCTCCGGCCGCGGTGTGCTGGCCGCCGCCCGCAGGAAGGCGGCGCGTCGGCCGGAGGCCTTCGCCTCGTCCGGGTTGGGCGACCTGTGCCGGTCGGATCCCGCCAGCATCGACAACCCGGCTCTCGTGGCGGCCGTACGCGCGGGCGACGTCTTCTCCCTGGACGTCCTCAGGGGAGGCCTCTCCCACCTCGCGTCAGCCGTCGGCGCTGTGTTCACGTCATCTGGTGTACGGCGCCACGTGATCATCGGCGGTTTCGCCCTGGCGGTCGGGGAGCTCTACCGCGACCTCCTGGTGGAGGAGCTGTCCCGGCAGGGGTGCTTCGGGGTCGACACGACGGAGATCGACACCATGATCGCCCTCGGCTTCGAGGACGACGCCCACTCACTCGTCGGCATAGCCAGGCTCCTGGAGGAAAGGCGATGACGACGCCCCGGGTCCTGATCGTGGGAAGCGGTTTTCTCGGCCGTGCCCTCGCCGACACCCTCGCCGCAGACGGCTGGTGCGTCGCCCTTGCGTCCCGGCGCCCTCCCCGTCACTGGGACCGGTCCCGTGGCCGGACGTGGCTACCCCTGGACGCGACGGACCGGGACGCCTGCCTCCGCACGGTGGAGGGGTTCGCTCCGGACCGGATCGTCCTGGTGCATGGTCCCTCCGACGTCACCTGGTGTGAACGGCATCCGGTACGGGCGCGGGAGCTGCACGGGGCGATCACCGCCAACATCGCCCTCGCGGCGCCCGACAGCCGCCCCCTGCTCATCTCCACGGACAGTGTCTTCGACGGAACCGACCGGTGTCCTGTGGAAACGACACCCGTCCACCCGGTCAGCGGGTACGGAAGGGCCAAGGTGAACGCGGAGAGGGTGCTGCGCACGACCGCCCGTGACGGGGGCGTGCTCCGGGTTAGCCTCGTGTACGGATACGAGCCCCCGCACACGGACAAGTGGCTCAACTTCTTCTCGGCGTGCGCTCACAGCCTCGTCCGTGGGAGGACGGTCCTGGCGCCGACGGACCAGTGGACCACCCCCGTACACGTGGACGACGTGGCCCGGGTGACTGGCGCGTTGCTGGATCCGGGTTCCCCAGCCCCTCCTCCTCTCCTGCACTTGGGAGGCCCGGAACGGGTGAGCCGGGCCGCGTGGGCGGGAACCATCGCCGACGCGGTTGGGGTCTCGCGGTCGCTTCTGCGTGCCGTCCCACGGGCTGAGAGCAGATACGCGTCCCGGCCCGAGAACACTTGTCTCAGCAGTACGTCTCTGCACGACGTCCCAGCGCTTCGCGACAGGTCTCCCAGAGGAGTTTGGGAGGTCGCCCGGGCTCTGGCCCCCATGTTCTCAGCTGAACCCCACCCCTGACGGAGCGACCGTTACGCCGCTCCACGCCCGGGATCGTTGCCAGAAAAGGGGCGGACAGCACCCGCAGCCGGGTGAGGGCTCCGACCAGCAGCTCGCCCCAGGGCCAGGAACGGTTGAACCGCAGCAGTTGTCTGCGCCCGGTCCTGACCAACCGGGCTGTGGTCGAGAACAAGCGCAGCCGCAGGCGTTTGGGCTCCCACCGGCGGGCGGGGCTTGACCCCGGATTCTGGACACGCTGAACCTGACACGAGTCGGGAGGAAGCGAGAATCTAGGTATGGCCCGTATGAACTACTCCGAGGACTTCCGCCGACAAGCGGTCGACCTCTACCTGAACACCCCGGGCGCGACCTTCAAAGCGATCGCCGCGGACCTGGGCATCGCCCGTGGAACCCTGCAGAACTGGGTCTACGCCCAGCATCCCCAAGGGCGCACAGCCCCCGAAGCCACCACCGCCACCCTGGCGGTGCCGGCCAAGGGCGAGAGCGCCGCAAGCTGGAGACCGAACGCGACATCCTGCGCCAGGCGGCCAAGTATTTCGCGGGGGAGACGAACTGGTGAGGAGCCGTAAGGAAACTACTGGCATATCCGCCCTCGTTGTCATGCCCAGCATGGTAGACGGACCTCGTGGCGATATCCGAGAAGGCCTTGACAGCGCTGGATGTGAAGTTCACCGCGCTGCTACCG
>NZ_BAAHAR010000070.1:0-26620 GCF_054777395.1 Nocardiopsis oceani | reverse complement strand
GGGATGCGGGGATGTTCGGGCACACCACCTGCGCCTGGTACCAGGGCTGCAACACCCCGGCCAGCGGCTCGGAGGCCGACCACAAGAGGAGCTTCTCGGCCGGCGGGTCCACGAGCGCGGACAACATTCAGCCACTCTGCTCGGACCACAACCGGCTGAAGTACCGCAGGGAGACCAACCCCGACCAGTCCGTCTGGCAGGGCCGCCCCTCCCACCGCAACCGGAACAACAACAACGACAAGGGTGGGGGCAAGGATCAGGACGGGGACCCCGACCCAACCCCTACTCCCACACCCACACCTGAGGAGCGGTAACCCCCGCCAAGGCCCTACCGGCCCACGCCCCCACGCGCCCCGATGCCCTGGCGCCCTCCCGAGGGGTTCGCCGCACACCATGACCAGCCGCGACACCCGACCCGTCAACGCTCCGGCGGTGTGGCAGGCATCGGCCCCCAGGCCGAGGGGTCCGCAGCTCAGAATGACCGGCCGTGACACCCGACTCGTCAACGCTCCGGCGGCGTGGCAGGTATCGGCCGTCAGGCCGACCGGGGTTGCCCGGCCGCCAGGCCGGGGCCGCTCGGACCTCAACCACCCGTCCCCCTTTCCCGATAGCCGCCAACCTGCCGTCGTAGCGGAGCGGGTCAAGGTGGAGCGCCAATGACGCGCGAAGCGCTCGATGGCGACGACCTTGAGGCGCGTAGCGGAGACGGCCACAATCGGGCGGCGGGAAAGGAGGACACCCCAGCCCAGAGAAGGAGCCCCAGCCAAAGACGGCAATCCGCAGCACCCTGATGCACCAGCACCCTGATACATCGGCACCCTGATACACCAGCGCCCTCATACAACGCCCCCGCTGCCCTGATCCCGTCCGTCCGGGGCGGCCCCACCAGGACCGGGCCCCCACCCCACCAGGACCGGGGCTCCCCACCCCACAAGCGGCGGGCGCGGGCGCAACTGCTAACTTTTCGTGGCGAAGCGTGGCCTTGGGGTCACAAGGTCACGAACTGGGTGGTGCGGGTTGGCGCGAGAGCGTCGTACGGAAAGTGTCCTGGCATGGGTCGGAGCGGGTGCGGTAGCGGGGGCGCTGCTCTTGGCGTTGGTCACCGTGGGCCTGCACGGCACGGGCCGGGACGATGGGTTGTTCGCGACCGCAGGTTGGGGCTGGTTCTTGGTCTGCCTGATCGGCGGGTTCACCTTGATGCAGGGGGTGCGCTGGAAGCGTGAGCACGCCGAGCACACCGACGACGCCATGGAGCCGGAGGCCGGCTGGGACTACGTGGTCTCCTTTGCTCTCGTGGCGGCCCTCGTGTGGCTCATCGCGGGCCACGGCGCGCTCCTGGGAGCGGACGCGGACGCGGACGGGTTCAGCGGTCTCGCACCGAGTGAGCTCCGCATGGGGATCGTTGTCTGCGCGACCGCTCTCGGTCTGCTGCTCATGCTCACTGTCGTGCGCCGCCCCCTCTTCCACCCCCGGGCCCGCTCCCTGCCCTCCTTCAGCGCGGGCGTGCTGGCCGTGGTCTTGGTCGGGGTGACCGCTCCGGTGCTTACCGGGATCGCCGACGAATCCGACGACCTCGACGTCCGGCACGCTGTCGCCGAGGACCCGCCCGAAACCGCACCGGTCCCGGATCGGGTGCGGGAGGCCGGTTGGCGGTGGGAGCCGGACGGCCTCGGGACGATCGACCGGATCGTGCGGGGAGCCCACGGGCCGTTGGTGGTGCTCAGAGAGGGTGTGGTGTCCCTGGACGGGACCGACGGCACGGAGGTCTGGTCCTACCGGCGTCCCGTGTCGGAGGAGCCAGTCAGCGTCTGGGTCGGCAACAGCCAGGCGTACGTCACCCACACGCCGAAGGAGGATCCCGACCCCGATAGCGACGGTTCCGATAGCGACGGTTCCGATAGCGACGGTTCCGATGGGGACGGTTCCGATAGCGACGGTTCCGACGGGGACGGCGACCAAGAGCCGCGCGTCACCGAGGTGTTCGACCTGACCACCGGGGAGCTGCTCACCGAGTACACCAGGGCTCCGAACGAGGGATCGGACGAAGGCGGAGACGTACTGGGGTGGTCGGACGGCATACGAGTCCGGATCCACCACGACGATCACGCACTGCCGTGGGGGATGAGCGCCTGGAAGGCGGAGTCCGGAGAGGAACTGTGGTTTCAGGGATTTGCCACCGAGGAGGGAAGCGCCTGCGAGGGCAGGTCTCCCCGGGTGTTCGCGGACACGGTCGTGTACGCCGTCGTCTGCGTCGACGAGGACGACCTCGCCGGGCCGGAGCCGTACTCGCAGTACATCAACCTTGATCATGACGTCCCCTCGGAGTTCAGGATCGTGTCCGTGGACCTGCGCACCGGGCAGGAGCGGTGGAGTTACGAGCGCGACGACTGGGAAGAGGCGTTCCTCCCCGGCCGTCCGCGAGTGGCGCCGGGTGGGGCAGACGGTGAAGACGCCCTCGTCGTGCTGCGCCATTGGCGGGATGCGCCCGGTCTCCTGCTGGACCCGGACACCGGAGAGGAACTCCTGCACCTCAGCGAGGAAGTGCTGGAAGATGAAGCGCTGGAAGATGACGAAGACCTCCGGATGGAGCGGGTGCTCGATGCCGACGCCGACGGGGCGACCGTGCACTTCCAACGGGGTACCGAAGGGTCCGAGTTCCATCGTGTCGACACCGACGGTAACCGCACCGAACTGGTCGGGGCGGGCGGTGTCTACCTGGACAGTTCCTCGGAGAACCACGTCGTCCTAGCGGACCAGGTGCTGAACTACGCCAATCACTATTCGCAGTACGAGGAGCGGGCGCAGATTCTGGTGTCCTCCCCCGGAGAACGGCTCGGCCACGGGCTGGACAACCGGATCGCCTTGGCGGAGCAGAAACCCGTCGAACAGCTGGTGGCCGTCCCCGGCGGGGTCGCCGTCCTGACGGGCGGCCGGTTGGACGCGCACGTGGAAGGGCTGGTGCCGTGATGCGGCGCATCCGTGAGATCAGTGCGGACACCCTCTGGCGGCTGCTCGCCTGGGGCGGCACCGGCGCCGTCCTCGGTGGCGCCCTGGTAATCGCGTCCGCCCTGCTGCTGAGTCCCGCAGAGTGGCCCGGGGCGACCATGCTCCACTGGGGGCTGTGCGGCGCGGTGGTGCTGCTCGCCGCGGTCTGGGCACTGAAGGGCGGTGAGCAGCGGCCCGTGGACCAGTACGACCCCAACCCGGGCGAGGGTTCGGGGATGATCCGGGCGGCCGCCGCCCTGGTGCTGTTCCTGGCGTTCCACGTGGCCCTGCGGGAACTCCCTGGTGCTCGGGGTGAGACCGGCGTCCCGGACGAGCCCGAAGATCGGGTGGCCGGGGAGGAAGCGGTCCTGCCCGACGTCCTGGTCGACTTCGCGTCGATCTCCGACCTCTGGTTCATGGGTGCGCTGGCACTGCTGGTGGGTGCCGGGGCGCTCGCCGTGGGCGGACGCCCCGAACCACTGCGGCCCGCAACGGGGTGGCCCCGCCGCCAGGCCGTTCTGGCCGGGCTGCTCCCGGTCGTGGTGCTGACGGCGTTCGCCACTCCCACCGTTCTCGAACGGGACCCGGCCGTGCACACGCTCGCCGGGCCGCGCACCGCTGCCGGAGCGAGTACCGCCGCCGAACCCTTCGGCCAGGCCGAGGCGGCAGCCCTGGAGGACGGGGACGACGCGGCCTGGGTGTGGGAGCACCCGGAAGAGGGTTCGGCGGGCGAGGCTGAGGTGGTCGCCACGGGCTACGGTGCGCTGGTCGTCGGCGGCCAGGGGGTGTGGGCCCTGGACAGCCGGGACGGCACTGAGCGCTGGCGGTTCCAGCCGGTCGGCGAGGTCCTGTGGGCCGACGCCAGCTTCGACGGCGAGCGGGTCGCGGTGCTGTACGAGGACGCCGAGCGGGAGGAACACCAGCAGAGGTCGCTGGCCGTTCTGGAGGCCGGTACGGGGAAGCTGGTCGGTGACCACCGGATCCACCGGAAGGTGGACGAGGTGCTCCTGACCACCACCACGTTCGTGCAGGTGGAGGAGGACGTCCTCTCGGTCCGGGCGCACGAGCAGGAGGGGACGGAGGACGAGGCCCGGTACGCACCTGAGGCGGGGTGCCGACAGGTCGGTGCCCCGGTCCTCGCGGGCCCCAGGATCCTGGTCCCCGAGGAGTGCACGCCGGACCCCGAGGACCGGGAGGGCGAAGACGACCGGGAGGGCGACGACGACCGGGAGCACGAAGTGCGGCTCCTGCACGAGGACGGCAGCCCGTACGGCGGCCACGACGTCCCCGGTCCGGTGGAGGAAGTGGATGCGGCCCCGGACGGCTGGGCCGCGGTGGTCCGCTACGGCGGCGACGATCCCGGCGTGCTGGCCTTCCAGAGCAGGGCCGGCGACGTGATCGCCGAGGACCTGCCCGCCAGTGCGGTCCCCCTTCGGGGAGAACGGTTGCTGTACACCGAGACCGAAGAGCCCGAAGGGACCGAAAAGCCCGAAGGGACCGAAGAGCCCGAAGGGACCGACGGCGCCGACCGGGTCGAGTACCGCATGGTGCAACCGCAGGTCGCTGTACCCCGGGGGGAGACCGCTGAGCCCGAGGCCCTGGAGAGCCTCGTGTTCACCGCCCAGCACCCCGACCCGGACAGCGTCATTGCGGATTCCGGAGTGTTCGCGGCGGTCCACGCGGGCGACGAGGAGCCGACCGCCCTGCTCGTTGCAGAGTGGGGATCCGACCCCGTCACGATCCCGCTCGACACGGCAGCCGAGGGCCTGTCCCCGGACGGTTCCCCCTTCGGTGTGGCACTTGCCCCGGAGACGGTTGTGGTCTCCGGCCTTTCCGCCGGGGACCGTGCCCACGTCGTCGGTGTGGGCCCCGGCCCCCGGGGCTGACCTGGTTCGAGCCACCCCCGGAATGCGGTAAGGTTTTACCTGTTGGCGGGGTCGGAAACGGCCGCCGCGCAGCGGACGGGACGTAGCGCAGTTTGGTAGCGCACTTGACTGGGGGTCAAGGGGTCGTGGGTTCAAATCCCGCCGTCCCGACAGAGAAATAGCAGGTCGTTGAGGGGCTCGTCGTCAGGCGGGCCCCTTTCTGCGCCCTGGGCGTGGTGGAAGAGGGGTTGAACCGGCGTCGGTGGGCGTTGAGCGCGGGTGCAGCAAGGGGGTGCCGCCGAAAATGTGTACCCATGCCTGGTGATAAAGTCCACGCCGTCGTGGTGTTCGGGAAGCCGGTGTAAGACCGGTGCGGCCCTCGCCACTGTGATCGGGAAGGTCATGCGCTCCCGCGAACGGGGTCACTGGACCACAGGGTGGTCTGGGAAGACGCTGCGTGACTGTTCGACCCGTCAGCCAGGAGACCGGCCACGGCGTGTCCGATCCATCCACGAGGTGTGGAAAGGCGGCCCTGGCCTTGTTTGCCGTGCCTTCTGTCCGTCCCCCTTCTGCCCGCCCCCCTACTGTGCGAGTCACCGGTCATCGGTTCCCCCGCCGTGCGCCCGCGGTACTGTCCGCCGCGGTATTTCTGTTGGCAGGCTGCACAAGCGCCGAATCCGACTCCTCGTCCGCGGCCTCCGACGGCCTCGGCGTCGAGAACTGCGGCATGGAAGTCGAGTTCGACGCCCCGCCGGAGCGCATCTTCGCCATGAACCTGACCACGATCGAGAACCTGATCGAGCTGGGCGTCGAGGACCGCATCGTCGGCGCCGTCGGCGACCTGGACCGCATGCGCGAGGACCTGAAGCCCAAGGCCGAGGACATCGACGTCCTCGATCCCGGCGGGGAGGACTACCCGAGCTCCGAAGCGATCCTGGAGACCGAACCGGACTTCATCTACTCGGTCTATCCGAGCGCGTTCCGGGAGGACGGAGGGGTCGCCAGTCGCGAGGAACTGCACGATCTCGGCGTCCAGAGTTACCTCTCACCCGGCCGCTGCCCCGACCGCGACGACGAGCAGCCGCTGGAGTTCGACGAGATCTGGACCGAACTGCGCGAGGTCGGCACGCTGCTCGGAGCCGAGGACCAGGCCGAAGAGATCGCGGCCGAACAGCAGGAGGCCCTCACCGCGGTCCGCGCCGACCTGCCGGACGATGTCGGGGACCTCGACGTCTTCTGGTGGGACATGGGTACCGGCGACGGTCCGACCGCCGGAGGCTGTTGCGGAGCCCCCGGCATGATCCTGCGCGAACTCGGCGTGAACAACGCCTTCGACGACCTTCCCGACCACTGGTCCAGTACCAGCTGGGAGCAGGTCGTCGAGCGGGACCCCGACCTCGTCGTCGTCGCCGACTTCGGCGGGGACGACGTCGACGACAAGCTCTCGTTCGTCGAGGACGACTCGACACTGCGTGAGCTGCGGACGTTCCGTGAGGACGCGGTCGTCGTGCTGCCGTTCGCGCAGACCACCCCGGGACTGCAGAACGTCACCGCCATCGAGGAGATCGGCGCGTACCTCGCCGACGGTACCGACCAATGAGACTCGCCCCCCGCCAAAAGGCCCAGCAGCCCACGGCCGCGCCGCCCGGTAGGGGCCGGTCGCTGGGCGTCATGTTCCCGGTCGCCTTCGTACTGCTGGCGGTGTCGATCGGCGTCTCGGCCACCATCGGACAGAGCGACCTGTCGGTCCGCGAGGTGTGGACCGTCGCGACCGACCGGCTCGGCCTGGCCTGGTTGCGTATCGACATGCTCGGGCTGTACGGCGTCGACGGCGTCACCGACCTCCGCGCGAACCTCGTGTGGGAGATGCGTCTGCCGCGCGTGCTCGCGGCGGCGCTGGTCGGCGGCGGCCTCGCGATCGTCGGTGCCGTGATGCAGACCCTGACGCGCAACCCGATGGCCGACCCCTATCTGCTCGGCATCTCCTCGGGCGCGTCACTCGGGGCGGTCGCGGTGATCGTCGCCGGCCTGAGCATCGGTAGCCTCGGCGTGGCCGGCGGCGCGTTCGTCGGCGCGCTGGGCGCGTTCATGCTCGTGCTGGCTCTCGGGCAACGGTCCGGCCGGCTCACGCCCACCCGCATGATCCTCGCCGGGGTCGCCGTGGGGGCCTTTGCCTCCGCCGTCACCTCCTTCCTGATCATCTGGGTCGCCGACCCGCACGCCACCCAGGAAGCGCAGTTCTGGCTGTCCGGGTCGTTGGCGGCGGCGCGGCTGCCGACCGTGTACACCATGGCGCTCGCCGTGCTGATCGGGCTGCTGGTCTTCGGTGTCGCTGCCCGGCAGCTGAACGCGTTCGCGTTCGGCGAGGACACTGCCACCAGCCTCGGCATCAACGTCCAGCGGACCCGGTGGGTGCTGTTGGTCGTATGCGCCCTTGTGACCGGCGTGCTGGTGGCCGGCTCCGGGACCATCGGGTTCGTGGGGCTGCTGATCCCGCACGCTGTGCGGGCGCTGGTCGGCCCGGACCACCGGCTGGTACTGCCGCTCTCGGCGCTCGTCGGCGCGACGTTCCTCATCTGGGTCGATGTTGTCGCCCGGGTCGCCTTCGATCCGCGGGAACTGCCTGTCGGCATCATGACCGCGATGCTGGGCGTGCCGGTGTTCCTGTGGATTCTGAGACGCAAGGTAGATCGCTGATGACCCACCTCGCTTACGGCGAATCGCTCACGGCCGCCGACGTTTCCTGGTCGGTCGACGGAAAGCACATTCTCGCGGATGTCGACGTGGAGGTCCCCACCGGGAGTTTCACCGGACTCCTCGGTCCGAACGGGTCGGGCAAGTCGACCCTGTTGCGCGGGCTCGCGCGGCTGGGGGAGCTCGACGAAGGTGTCATCCACATCGGCTCCGACAACGTGCACAGGCTGCCGCGCCGCGCCCTGGCCCGCCGCCTGGCGCTCGTGGAGCAGCGTTCCGGCACCGACATCGACCTCAGCGTGCTGGACGTGGTCCTCCTCGGCCGCACCCCCTACCGGTCTGCCCTGCAAGCGGACTCGGACACGGACGTGGCCATCGCGATGCACCAGCTCGAACGGGTCGACCTCGTTCCCCTCGCTCACCGCCGCTGGCACACGCTCTCCGGCGGCGAACAGCAGCGCGTCCATCTCGCGCGGGCCATGACGCAGGAACCGTCTCTGCTGGTACTCGACGAGCCGACGAACCACCTCGACGTCGGTCACGCCCTCCAGCTGTTGGCGATGGTGGAGCACTCCGGGCTGACGGTGCTGGCTGCGCTGCATGACCTGAACCTGGCCGCGGCGTTCTGCGACCGCCTCGTCGTGCTGCACCAGGGACGGGTCGCGGCCTCGGGGGTCCCCGAGGAGGTGCTCACCGCGGACTTGCTGGCCGAGGTCTACGGTGTCGAGGCGGACGTCGCCACGCACCCGAGGACCGGGCGTCCACACCTGTGGTTCCACCCGCCGACCATGCCGCACTGAGGCGCGCCGGGCCCACCAGCGGCAGTGGCTGGTGGACACTCACCGCACCCCTGACCACGGAGGCTGAGCACAACTACAACGAACCCTGCGCCAGGGAGGGGTGGCGACCGGAGGGCACCGCCTCCGAGCGGCTCGGAGGTACGGCCATGAGGGCTGACGGCGGTGCGGCACGGCTCCGCCACTCCGCTACGGCGTTGCCGCCGACGAGGGAGGCGGGGCCGTCGATGTCGACGCGCACGTGAGAGCCGGGGCGCAGCGGGGTCGCCCCGTGGGCCCGGGCCCGCAGGCGGCCGGCGTTGCTGAGGACGGCGCTTCCCGCCCGGTCGAGGGGTTCCAGCAGCAGGGCCGCGTCGTGGCCGTAGAAGTGGACGTCGGTGACGACCGCGTTGGCCCGTGCGCCCGCGTTCTCGGTTGCTGGCCGAACCCGCACCTGTTCCGGCCGGAGAATCGCCACCGGCGGGTGAGCGCCCCTCTCGGTGCCGGCACTTCCTGTGCCAGCGGTCCCGTCGGTCCAGTCCAGCTCGACACCACAGCACCGGAGTCTCCCGGAGGCGGGAGCGTCCAGCACGATCACGTCGCCGAGGAGGAGCGCGACGTCGAGGTCGGCCGGACGGGCGTAGACGTCCCTCGGTGCGCCGACCTGCGCGATCTTCCCGTCCCGCAGCACCGCGACCAGGTCGGCCATGCTCATCGCTTCGGCCTGGTCGTGGGTCACCAGCAGGGCGGTCGTCCCCGAAACCCTGAGGACGCGCACGACGTCTTCCCGCAGCTCGGTGCGCAAGCCCGCGTCGAGTGAGCTGAACGGTTCGTCGAGCAGGATGAACCGGGGCTGCGGCGCCAGCGCCCGGGCCAGTGCGACCCGTTGCTGCTGGCCGCCGGAGAGCTCTTGGGGCATCCGGCGGCCGAAGCCGCTCAGCCCCACCAGTTCGAGCATCTCTCCGACGCGGTCCCGGGATCCCCGTTTCGACTCCAGACCGAACGCCACGTTGCCGGCGACGGAGAGGTGCGGGAAGAGGGCGCCTTCCTGCGGCAGGATGCCGACCCCCCGCCGATTCGGTTGGACGTGGTCCTGCGGGCTCGCCACGACGCGCTCGCCGATCCGGACCCGGCCGCGCAGTGGTTGATGGAATCCGGCGATGGTGCGCAGCAGGGTCGTCTTGCCGCATCCCGAAGGCCCCAGGACCGCGGCGATCGACCCGCTGGGCACGGTGAGGTCCACTCCGTCGAGGACGGGCGGGCCGCCGTAACCGGCCCGGATCCCTCGAAGCTCCACTTCCGCCATCAGTTCTCACCTTCCGACCCGGGGGTCACCGTGTTCGAGGGTTTGTGCCGATCAGCCTGGCCAGCCGCGCGGCGGTCCTGCGTTCCTTGTTGGTCCGCTCGATGACGGCGAAGCCCAGGACCAGCGCGGGGACCATCGCGATCAGGATGAGCGCCAAGGCGTAGGGGGCGGCCGCGCCGTACAGCATGCGGTTGGTCAGGGCCCACATCTGAGTGGCGAGGGTGTCGTCGCCGGTCGGCCGCAGGAGCAGGGTCGCGGGCAGCTCCTTCGCTGCCGTGAGGAACACCAGCGCCACGCCGGCCGCGATCCCCGGTGTGGCGAGCGGCAGCGTCACCCGGGCATGGGTGACGGCGCTGCCCTTCCCGAGCGAGCGCGACACCTCCTCCAAGCGCGGAGGCGCAGCCGCCACCCCGGCCCGGACCCCCGCGATCGCCAGCGGCAGGAACAGCACGCCATAGGCGAGGATCAGCAGCGGGGTCTCCTGGTACCACCCCGGTACCAGCCGGATGCCGACGAAGACGAAGGCCAGCCCGATCGTGATGCCGGGCAGGGCGTAGCCGATGTAGCTGATCGACTCCAGGAAGCGCGCGAACCGTCCGTCGTGCCGAGCAGCCAGGAGTGCGACGGGGAAGGCCAGCACCACCGCTGCCAGGGCACCCATCGCGGAGAACGCGAGGGTGTTCACGGTGGCGTCCACCAGCCGGTCCGGGTGGAACCCGCGGGAGTTCCCGGCGACGAACCAGCCCGCCACGGTGGCGACCGGTACGCCGATGGCGGCCACCAGGAGGGCGACCGACGCGAAGAAGGCGGGCCATCTGGCGCGGCCGAGAGGGACGACCGGAGGGCGCCCCATCACGCCCTTGCCGACCCGCACCTGGCCGAAGCGGGCCGCCCGGCCGCGCGCCCGCCGTTCGGCGATCATGATGACCGCCGCCACCAGCACCAGTACGCACGCGAAGATCGCCGCCGGGGTGCGGTCGAACCCCGACCGGTAGCTCACGAAGATGTTGATCGTGAGGGTCTCGTACCGCATCAGCGAAGGGGCGGCGAAGTCCGCCAGCGTGTAGAGCGTCACCAGCAGTCCTCCGGCCAGCACGGCGGGGCGCACCCCCCGCACGGTCACCAGGAAGAAGGTGCGCACGGCGCCCTTGCCCAGCGACCTCGCGACCTCTTCGGTGGCTAGGTCGCCGCTGCGCAGGGCCGCCATCACCGGCAGCATGACGTACGGGTAGGTTCCGAGCGTCAGCACCAGGAAGACTCCGGTGAAGCCCGCGATCTCCGGCCAGATGGAGATCCAGGCGGGTGCGGCGACCAGGGTCGGGGTCGCCAGCGGCAGCGCGAAGAGCACGCCCATCGTGCGGCGGAACGGCAGGTCGCTGCGGGCGATCAGCCAGGCGCAGGCGACGCCGATCACCAGGCACGCGATGGTCACCGTGCCGGCGAGCAGTCCCGTGCGCCACAACAGCTCGGCGGTCCGTTCCGAGACCACGTGGTCCACCGCGAGTCCGAAGCCGCGTTCGAACGCGCGCAGCACCAGGTAGACGAGAGGAACCAGGACGAAGGCGGCGACCGCGACCGACGCCGCCGCCAGGACCGGTGCCCGCCAGAGGAGCCCGGTCTTCAGGGCGACGACCCGCCTGGGCGCTGCCCTCCGAGGCGGGCCGTCGTGTTCAGCTCGCTGCAGCATGGCGCCGTCACAGCAGACCGGCGTCTTGCAGCATGTCCAGGGTCCCCTCCATCGAGGCGACCTCGCCCAGCTCCATCGCGGGGGGACTGAGCTCGCTGAGGGGTACGAGGTCGTGCTGTGTGGATTCGACCCCTTCCCGGATCGGGTACTCCGCGGTGTCGTCGGCGAAATGCTGCTGCGCGGACTCCGACACCATGAATTCGACGAGTTCGTTCGCCTCGTCCTGCATATCGCTGCTCTCGAGTACCGAGATTCCGGCGATGACCACCAGCCCCAGGGGGTCGCCGCCGGTTATGTGGTGCGGCTCCCAGTGAACGTTCTCTTCGCCGAACTCCTCGGTCTGCACGATGTGGTAATAGTGATTGACCATGCCGATCTCGACGGTGTTGTTCTCCACGCCCTCGATGATGGCCCGGTTGTTGTCGAACGGCTCCGGATCGTTCGCGGCGAACTCGGTGAGCCACTCTTCGGTCCAGTCGTCGCCCTCGATGGTCCTCAGGCCGCTGACGAAGGACTGGAACGAGGAGTTGCTCGGGGCGAAGCCGATCTCTCCCTGCCAGCGCTCGTCGGTCAGTTCGTCGATACCCTCAGGCAGTTCGTCGGGGGAGAGGACGTCGGGGTTGTGGGCGACCACACGGGCCCGGGCGGAGGTGGCGACCCAGGAACCGTCGTCGGCCTGGTACTCCTCAGGGACTTCCGAAAGCACGCCGTCGGAGAGGGTGGCGATCTGCCCGGCCTCGGCGAGGGCGTTGATACCGCCGACCTCCAAGGTGAAGAAGACGTCGGCCGGAGTCGCTTCGCCCTCCTCCAGGATCTGGGCGGTCATCTCCGCGCTGTCGCCGTAGCGGACGTCGAGCTCGATGCCGGTCTCTTCCTGGAACTCCTCGACCAGGGGGTCGATGTTCTCCTCTTCCCGGCCGGAATAGAGGGTGAGTACGCCCTCCTCGGACTCGTCCGCGTCGTCTTCGAAGGCCCCGCACGCCGTAAGGGCAAGAACAAGAACAAGGGTCGCAGAAGCACTGCGGATCGTCCGTTTTCCATTTCCACTGACCGGCTTCGAACCCACCGCGACTCCTCGCCATTGTCTTGATTTGAGGAGTTCCACTGTAGTACTGAAAGCGCTTGCTGAAAAGCCCGTCAAACCCTTGTTTCAAGGGTTACTATCCGCGTCTAGCTGATTCATATCACGACTGTCACTGGCGATTTATAACGGTGGTTATATTCGATTTATCGCGGCTGTTATCTCCTTCTGGATAATGGAATTCCATGCTGCTCGGGGGCTGGCTCAGAGCACGGTTCCGACCACCTCCCACACGACACCGGCGACCAGCAGCAGGCAGATGACCGCACCGGCGTAGAAGGCCCAGTGCGGCTTGACCACGCGCAGCAGTCGCCGCCCCACGAGGACCGCGAGCGCGGCCACCACCAGCAGTGCCGCCAGCGCACCGGCGTACACCTCGGCCGGTGCCCCGAACCGTGCCGCCAGCGAGATGGTGAGCAGTTGCGACGGGTCGCCGAACTCGGCGAACAGCAGCACCACGAACGACGTCGTGATCACCCTGAAGCCGGTGGCCGGTTTCGCCCGCGCGGCGACGGCCTCCTCGGCCTCAGCCAGTTCCTCTTCCTCGGCGTCGGCTTCCCGATGGTGTTCGCGGGCCTCCCGGAACAACAGGACCGCGCCGATCAGGAACAGGCAGCCCGCGACGACGGCGACCGGCGTGCGGGGCAGCAGGGTCACCGCCGACCCCAAGGCCACCGCGACCCCGGTCTGCACCGTGAACGCCGCCGCGGCACCGAACCAGACCAGCAACGGCCGGTAGCGGGTGGCCAGCACCAGCGTGGCCAGGAAGGTGGTGTCGGGCAGCTCGGCGAGGAACACGGTTCCGAAGGTGAGGACGAGCGCCAGCAGGTCCATCAGGGTCTCGCTCTCACTGCGTCCGGTCAGGTCTCGGGCGGTGGCCCGGTCGTCGCCGCGTGGTTGTCGAGCTCAGCGGCGTAGACGTTCTCGGCGAACTCGTTCAACGCCTCGGCGCAGGCTTCGGCGGCTTCTCGCGCCTGCACCCCGCGCGGCGCTCCGAGCGTGTCACGGGCGCTGATCTTGTCCAGCCAGGTACGCAGCTTGGCCAGGTCCTCCTCGTTCTCCTCGAGCTCGGCGTAGGTGAACTTCTCGGCCTTGGTCTCCTTCTCGAGCTCGGCGTGGAAGTCCTCGCAGCGCCCGAGCAGCTCGGCGTACTCGGCGTCCCGCGCGGTGTTGAACCCCGCGACGATCTGTTCGGAGCCCACGAGACTCTCCGCCCGCAGCAGCTGACCGGAGCCGCCCATGTCCTCGACCTCGGCCCGCAGCTTGCGCATGGCCCGCTCCGCCGACGACGACTCCGGCAGCGCCGCGACGGAGTTGGCCAGGTAGATGGCGCCGGCGGCCTTGAGCCGCCGCCACACCATGGCCCGCAGACGGGACGGTTCACTGGGTACCCGGTAGATCAGAAGCAACCAGGTGGCGTTCGCGCTCAGGGCTCGCACCCCTCTCCGGGCAGCGGTGTCCGTGCTCTCTCCTTGACGGCTTCGGCGGCCATCACAGCACCACCACAGAACGCAGCACCCCGCCGTGGTGCATCTTGTCGAAGGCGGCCTCGACGTCGGCGATCCCGATCTCCTCGGTCACGAACGCGTCCAGGTCCAGTCGCCCCTGCTGGTACAGGTCGACCAGCATCGGGAAGTCCCGTGAAGGCAGGCAGTCGCCGTACCAACTGGACTTCAACGCGCCCCCTCGGCCGAAGACGTCGATCAGCGGCAGTTCCGGCACGGTCATCTCCGGGGTGGGCACCCCGACCAGGACGACGGTGCCGGCCAGGTCGCGGGCGTAGAAGGCCTGCTTCCACGTCTCCGGCCTGCCCACCGCCTCCACCACCAGGTCGGCGCCCTCGGCGTCCTCGTAGGTTCCGGCGCAGATCCGCTTGATCTCCGCCACCGGGTCGGACTGGGAGGAGTCCACCGTGTGCGTGGCACCCAACTCCTTGGCGGCCGCCAGCTTCTTGGCGTCGATGTCAACCGCGATGACCGGCGAGGAGCCGGCCAGTGCGGCGCCCGCGACCGCGGCGACGCCGACGCCGCCGCAACCGATCACCGCTGTCGAGCGGCCCCGGGTGGCCCCGCCGGTGTTGATCGCGGCGCCGAGGCCCGCCATCACACCGCAGCCGAGCAGGCCCACCGCGGCCGGCCGGGCCTGCGGGTCGACCTTGGTGCACTGTCCGGCGGCCACCAGCGTCTTCTCGGCGAACGCCCCGATCCCCAGCGCGGGGGACAGCTCGGTGCCGGCGTCGGGGCCGTCGGCCAACGTCATCTTCTGGGTGGCGTTGTGTGTGTTGAAGCAGTACTGCGCATCGCCGCGCTTGCACGCCCGGCACTGGCCGCAGACGGCACGCCAGTTCAGCACCACGAAGTCACCCGGCGCGACATCGGTGACGTCCGGGCCCACGGCCTCGACGACCCCGGCGGCCTCGTGCCCGAGCAGGAACGGGAACTCGTCGTTGATCCCGCCGTCCCGGTAGTGCAGGTCCGTGTGGCACACCCCGCAGGCCTGCACGGCGACCACAGCCTCGCCAGGTCCCGGGTCCGGGATGCTGATCGCGACCAGCTCCACCGGAGCGCCCTTGCTGCGTGCGATAACGCCCTCAACCTGTTGCACTGGTTATCCTCTCCTCGTTCGGACGGTCCGCGGGATCAGTTCGCCGGTCCGCGGCTGGTCGGGGTCGTTGGCCGCCGCCACCGCGGCCGTGACCCGGTCGTGGTCGGGCGAGAGATGGCAGACCGGGTCGGTGCGGGCCGCGTCGCCGGTGAGCGCGAACGCTTGGCAGCGGCAGCCGCCGAAGTCGATGTCGCGGCGCGGGCAGCTAGTGCACGGCTCCGGCATCCACGCGGTCCCGCGGAACTTCTGGAAGACCGGCGACGACCGCCAGATCCACTCCAGGGAGTGCTCGCGCACGTTGGCCGGGGGCAGCCCGTGTCCGCGGACCACGTCGTGCGCGGTCGGGCACGGCAGCGCCTCGCCATCGGGGACGACGGTGAACTGGCGGCGGGCCCACCCGTCCATGCAGGGCTTGGGGTAGCGGCTGTAGTAGTCGGGGATCACGTAGATGATCGCCATCCGGTCCCCGAGGCGTTCCTTGGCCGCCCGGACGACGGTCTCGGCCTGAGCCAGCTGCTCCCTGCTCGGCAGCAGTTCGCTCCGGTTGAGTCCGGCCCAGCCGTAGTACTGGGTGTTGGCGAGTTCGATGCGGTCGGCCCCGACCTCGTCGGCCAGGTCGAGGATGCCGCCGATCCGGTCGATGTTCTGCCGGTGGAGCACGACGTTGAGGGTGAGCGGCCAGCCCAGCTTCTTCACCAGTGCCGCGACCTGCAGCTTGCGCCGGAACGACCTGGTGCCGGCGATCCGGTCCGAGAGCGCTTCCTCGTCGGCCTGGATGCTGACCTGGACGTGGTCGAGGCCCGCGGCACGCAGGTGCTCGGCGCGGCGCTCGGAGAACCCCAGCCCGCTGGTGATCAGGTTGGTGTACATCCCCAGCCCGTTGGCGTGGCCGACCAGGTCGGCGATGTCGTGGCGCCGCATCGGCTCGCCACCGGAGAGGTGCAGCTGCAGCACGCCCATGTCGGCGGCCTCGGTGAAGACCCGCTGCCACTCCTCGGTTCCCAGCTCGTCGCGGTAGCCCTCCATCTCGAGCGGGTTGGAGCAGTAGGGGCACTGCAGCGGGCAGGCGTAGGTGAGTTCGGCGAGGAGCCCGAAGGGCTGTTCGAGCGGCTCGTCGGCGCCACCGGGGTGCGGGACGGCGGGGTCAGTCATCGTCCGCCTCCATCCCGCGGCGGGCGATGAGGTCGGCGATGTAGTCGCGGGCCTCGTCGGCGGCGACCGCACCGTACCGGCTCCGCAACTCGGCCCGGATCTCGGCGACGGTGCGCTGTCCGTCGCACAGTTCCACGATCTCGGCGCCGGTGGGATTGAGGATGAGGATCGTTTCCGGTGAGAGCAGCACGTGCTGGCCGCGTGCGGCGTCGAACCGCATCCGGACACCTGCCGCCAGACGGGGCCGGGCGGTATCGTCCATCCCCGGCTGCGCGGCGGAGTCCGACTCGGCGGCCGCCATCTCAGTGGCTCCCATAGGCCTGGTCCATGGCATCGAGCATGCTCCAGAGGACGTCGCACTTGAAGGACAGCGCCGCGATCGCGGCCGCTTGGCCGTCGGGTGTCACGCAGTGCTTGCGCACCACCTCCAGACCGTGTTCGGAGTCGCGGGGCGCCTGGTCGATCCGCACGCGGAAGTAGGCCAGTTCCGCGGGGTCGATCCAGGTGTAGTGGCGCTCGAACGCCGCGAGCCGCTCCGCCATCAGGTTGGGTGCGAACAGCTCGGTCAGGGAGGAGGCCACCGCCTCGACCCACGGCCGGGTGCGGGTGAACGTGACGTAGGCGTCCACGGCGAACCGCACCCCCGGCAGCAGGTGCCGCTCGTCGGTGATCTCCTCCCGGGTGAGCCCCACGGCCTCACCGAGCCGGAGCCAGGATTCGATACCGCCGCCCCCGTCGGCGGTGCCGTCGTGGTCGGTGATCCGCTGCACCCAGCGGCGCCGGACCTCGCGGTCGGGGCAGTTGCTGAGGATCGCGGCGTCCTTGCGCGGGATGTTCGCCTGGTAGTAGAAGCGATTGGCCACCCAGCCCCGGATCTCCTCCCTGCTGGACCCGCCGTCGTTCATCCGGCGGTGGAGGGGATGCTGGTGGTGGTAGCCCTTGACGTGGGCGCGGAGCGCTTCCTCCAGGCCGTCGGGGGAGAGGGTGTCGGCTGCCAGAGAATCGGATGTCGGTACTGCGGTCATCTCGCTCCTCAGATCTCCAGCTCCAGCCCGTCCTCGGCGACTTCCATGCCGTGGCGGGCGAGGGTCTCCCGCTCCGGCGAGTCTTCGAGGAGGATGGGGTTGGTGTTGTTGATGTGGATGTAGATCCTGCGGTCGATCGGCAGGGGTGACAGCCGCTCGAGGCTGCCGTCCCGGCCGCTGATCGGCACGTGGCCCATGTCGCGGGAGGTCTTGGCGGCGAGGCCCAGGTCGGGCATCTCGTCGTCACTCCAGCAGGTGCCGTCGACCAGCAGCCCCGACGCTCCGGCCGTCTCGCCGAGGAGCTCGTCGCTCAGGTGCTGGACACCGGGCAGGTAGACGAGGCTCTTCCCGCTGTGGTCGTCGGTGATGCGGTAGCCCACGACCCGGCCGTAGCTCGGGGCGCCGTGGAACCGCATCTTCTTCTCGGTGGGGACGTCGAAAGCGCGGTAGGACAGCCCCTCTCCCAGGGGAACCGTGGCGCCGGGCAGAACCGGCTCCCACACGACCGGGCAGTAAGCCTCCAGGGTCCGCCCCAGCCCCGTTCCGTTCATCAGGGTTTCCCGCACCGACCCGGTGGCGTGCACCCGCAGCCCCCGTCCCTCCCGCATCAGCAGCAGGCCGAGGGTGTGGTCGAGTTCGGCGTCGGTGAGCAGGACCGCCCGCAACCGCACCACCCGGCCGTCGTCGGGGTGCAGCGCCGGGAACGCCTCGATCTGCGCTCGGATGTCCGGTGAGGCGTTGAACAGGTACCACTGCTCCCGGTCGGCACTCACCGCGATCGAGGACTGGGAACGCGGCACACAGGGCCGCGACCCCGTTCGCACCGCCCGGCACGGCGGACAGGTGCAGTTCCACTGCGGGAACCCGCCACCGGCGGCCGAACCCAGCACACGTACCCACACGGGCCGAGCACCCCTTTCCTGGTGTGTCCGCGTCAGATGCTTCAGCGTTCGCACACGATGTCTGAGGGGCGCGGACGCCGGGCCGGAGTGCCCCGGCCCGGCGTCCGTCACCTCCTGGGGGTCAGTCGTCCCAGACGAACACGTAGGCGGTCGCTTCCGCGGAGACCCTGACCTCCGTGACGGTGGGGGACACCCATTCCTTCGTTTGCTCCATAGAGCTCTCCTTTCTCTGCGGCCGTCCTGTGTGTGGCTGACCCGTTCAGGACGGGAATCATTCCGGACGGGCTCAGTCGGGCCTTGGATCTCAGTCGGGCAGTGCGAAGGCGATCAGCGCGCTGCCGTGGCCCGCGGCGAGCATGCCGGGAATGATGCCCTCGAGCCATCCGCCCCAGCCGACAGGCACGACGACGTACTGCTTGCCGTTGACGGTGTAGGTGGAGGGACTGCTGTGGTGGCCGCTGCCGCACTGGAACTGCCACAGCTTCTCGCCGGTCTCGGCGTGCAGCGCGAGGAACTCGCCCGTCGGCGTGCCCGCGAACACGAGGTTGCCCGCGGTGGTGAGGGTCGAGGCCGCCATCGGGTGGTCGAGCCGGTAGCGCCACTTCTCCTCACCGTGGGAGTCGAAGGCGCTGATCGAGCCGGCCATGTTGTCGATGTCCACCTGGACGGCGGCACCCCAGTAGGGCATGCCTTCGCGGAACTCCCGGCGCCTCCGGGTGGCTGTGGCGCCGACGTCGGCGACCGGCACGTAGAACGTGTCGTGCTCGGGGTGGTAGGACGCGTGCGTCCACTCCTTCGCGCCGGCCGGTCCGGGGTAGAAGTGAACGGGGTCGCCCTCCTTGTCCGGGTACTTCCGCGGTGTCACCTTGCCGTCGCGGGTGATGACACCCCAGTCGATCCGGTCGACGAAGGGGGTGACGTGCTGCAGCTGGCCGTTGGTGCGGTCCAGAACGAAGAAGTACCCGTTCTTGTCGAAGTGGCCGAGCAGCTTCTTGCCGTCCCGCTCGAACAGGATCATCTCCATCGTGGAGTCGTAGTCCCACAGGTCGTGCGGGGTGAACTGGTAGTGCCACCTGATCTCACCGCTGTCGACGTCCACGGCGACGACGCTGTCGGTGTAGAGGTTGTCCCCCGGGCGCACTTCGCCGTCGAAGTCCGGGGCCGGGTTGCCGGTACCGGCGTAGTAGAGGTTCAGTTCCGGGTCGTAGGTGCCGGTGACCCAGTGGTTGGCGCCGCCGCGGGCCCAGGACTCGTCGTCGGGCCAGGTGTCGCCGCCGGGCTCGCCCGCCTTGGGCACCGTGTAGGTGCGCCAGCGGTGCTCGCCGGTCTCCAGGTCCCAGCAGTCGATGTGGCCGCGGACCCCGAACTCGCCGCCGGAACTGCCGGTGATGACCGTGTCCTTGATGACCGTCGGGGCGAGCGTGGCGCTCTCGCCGGCCCGGACGTCGCCGATCGTCTTCTGGAAGACCTTGTCGCCGTTGGTGGCGTCGAGGCAGACCAGCTGGGCGTTGGCCGTGACGAAGTAGACCCGGCCGTTGGCGACCGCGCAGCCGCGGTTGACGTTCCCGCAGCACAGCGAGACGTCGAAGGGCACCGCGTGCTTGTAGCGCCAGAGTTCCTGGCCGGTCTCGGCGTCGAGGCACCAGAACCAGCCGTCCCAGCCGGTGACGTACATGACGCCGTCGACGACCAGGGGGCTGGCTTCGAAGGCGTAGGTCGAGGCTCCGGCGATCTGCCCCGACATGCCCGCCTGGAAGATCCACGCGGGCCCGATCCGGTGCACGTTGTCGGTGTTGATCTGGTCCAGGAGGCTGTAGCGCTTCCCGTCGTAGTCGCCGTAGTAGGTCATCCAGTTGTCCGGCTCCGACCGTGCGGTGCGGAGGCGCTCGCCGTCGACGTTGCTCGTGTTCGGTGCTGTGCCCTTGACGGCGCTCAGCGCGCCGTGGTCGATCGCTTCGCCTGCGTCGATGTATTCGGTCGTCATGAGTTGTCCCTCGGGGTCGGACGCGGCTGGGGCGGCCGGTCGAGACGTGCCTCGGGCGGGACCTCGCCCCGCACGACGATCGCGGCGGTGAGGCCGCGCCCTTCGTCGTTGCCGGCCGGTGAGCTGTACCAGTAGTAGCCGGGGCCGTCGAGGTTGAGCTTGGCCCGGCCCTTGGAGTGGTTCAGCAGCCAGATGAACTTCTGGTCGCCGTTGCTGGGAAGCAGGCAGGCGTGGGTGTTCTTGTCGTCGTTGATGATCGTCAGCTCGAGGTCGCCGCCGCGGGGCAGGACCAGGATCGCGGGATCCCAGCTGAGCGTGTCCTCTTTGATCCGGATGGTGGCTTCCATCGTTCCGTCGTCGCGCACCGTCGCTTCCGCGATGGAACCGGTGCCGAGTACCTGCCCGATGGTCGCTGCGTTCTGGGTGTCCAATCCGAGCTCGCGGACCAGCACCGACGGCACCTCAGCCATCGTCATCGGACATCACCTCCGCGTTGAGATTTCGCCAGTGAAGCCTGGAGAGGGTTGCCACGCTAGGCATAGGCCAGCCCGTCCGGTACCCCTCGCCGCCCGGCCCCCGAAGGGCGCCGTTCGCAGCCCGGGCGAGACCGTTCGCAGTGACGCCCGTCACATTCTGCGGTGTGGCGCCCGTCACGGTCGGCCGCGTGGCGGCCGTCCCGGTCGGCTGCATGACCGCTGTCACCGGCCGACGCGTAGCGGCCGTTAGGTTCTCGGGGTGACCGCGGGCAGGTCCAGGCACATGACCTTGTCCCACGCGGCCGCGAAGTCGCGGACGAACCCCTCCTCGGCGCCGTCGGCCGCGTACACCTCCGCCAGCGCGCGCAGCTCCGAGTGGGAACCGAAGACCAGGTCGACCCGGCTGGCGACCCACACGGATTCGCCGGTTCGCCGGTCGCGCCCCTCGTAGGCCGACGCCTCTCCGCGGTGGTCCCGCCGGGGTTCCCACTCGGTGCCGGGGTCGAGCAGGTTGACGAAGAAGTCGTTGGTCAGCGTGCCCGGGGCCTTGGTGAACACGCCCTGGGCCGACTGTCCCTGGGTGGCGCCCAGCACCCGCAACCCGCCCACCAGCACCGTCATCTCCGGTGCGCTCAGGGTGAGCTGCCGGGCCCGGTCGACGAGGAGGTGTTCGGCCGGAATCCGGGCATGCTTGCCGACGTAGTTGCGGAACCCGTCGGCAGCCGGTTCCAGCACGGCGGACCAGTCGGGGTCCGTCCACTCCTGGGCGGCGTCGGTGCGTCCCGGCCGGAAGGGCACCTCGATGACGTGGCCGGCCCTGCCCGCGGCGTGCTCGATCGCGGCGCAGCCGCCGAGAACGATCAGGTCCGCCAGCGAGACGCGCTTGCCGTCGTCCCGGGAGCGGTTGAACGCCGCCCGGATCCGTTCCAGTACGCCCAACACCGCCCCGAGCTCGTCGGGGTCGTTGACCTCCCAGCCGCGTTGCGGTTCGAGGCGCAGGCGCGCGCCGTTGGCCCCGCCCCGCCGGTCGCTGGCACGGTAGGTCGAGGCCGACGCCCAGGCGGTGAGGACCAAGCGCGCGGGGGACAGCCCCGAGCCGATGATCTGGCGCTTCAGGTCGCCGATCTCCTCGGCGCCGACGAGTCCGTGGTCGACCTCGGGCACCGGATCCTGCCAGATCAGCCGCTCGGCGGGCACTAGCGGACCCCGGTAGTGGTGGATCGGCCCCATGTCGATGTGGGTGAGCTTGAACCAGGCCCGCGCGAAGGCGTCCGCCAACCATTCCGGATGGGCGAGGAAGCGCCGGGCGATCCGCTCGAACCCCGGGTCCTCGGCGAGGGCGAGGTCGGTGGTGAGCATCGTGGGGTGGTGGGTCACCGACGGGTCGAAGGGATCCGGGACCGTGCCGACGCCCCCGCCGTTGCGCGGCACCCACTGCCACAGCCCCGCGGGACTGAGCTCGACGTCCCAGTCGTGGGCGAACAGCGTCTCGAGGAAACTGTTGTCCCACGCGGTGGGGGTGGCGGTCCAGATCCCCTCCAGCCCGCTCGCGACGGCGTCCGCGCCCGTGCCCTCACCGTGGGAGCATGCCCAGCCGAGTCCCTGCGCCTCGATCGGGGCCGCCTCGGGCTCGGGGCCGAGCGCCGTGGCGGGGTCGGCCTTGCCGTGCGTCTTGCCGAAGGTGTGCCCGCCGGCGATCAGCGCCACCGTCTCCTCGTCGTTCATCCCCATCCGGCGGAACGTCTGGCGGATGTCGCGGGCCGAGGCCACCGGGTCGGGCTGGGTGGCGGGGCCCTGGGGGTCGACGTAGATCAGCCCCATCTCGCTGGCCGCCAGCGGCTCCTCGAGGTCGCGCACACCGCTGTGGCGCTCGTCCGTGAACCAGGTGTCCTCGGGCCCCCAGTAGGTCTCGTCGGGCCTCCAAGCGTCCTCGCGGCCGCCGGCGAACCCGAAAGTCCGCAAGCCCATGCACTCCAGCGCGCGGTTCCCCGCGAAGATCATCAGGTCCGACCAGGACAGCTTGCGCCCGTACTTGCGCTTCACCGGCCACAGCAGCCGGCGGGCCTTGTCCAGGTTGCGGTTGTCCGGCCAGCTGTTCAACGGGGCGAAGCGCTGCAGGCCCGAGTTCGGGCCGCCCCGGCCGTCACCGGCACGGTAGGTGCCGGCGAAGTGCCAGGCCATCCGCAACACGAGCGGGCCGTAGTGGCCGTAGTCGGCGGGCCACCAGTCCTGCGACGTGGTCAGCACCCGGTCGACATCACGGGCCACCCCGTCCAGGTCCAGGGTCTCGAACTCGGCGGCGTAGTCGAACTCCGCCTCCCACGGGCCCGTGTCCCGGCGGGACCGGTCGAGGACGCGCAGGTCGAGCCGGGCCGCCCCCCAGCGGTGCGGGCCGCCGCCCGGCGCGTCCCGGGCCGCCGAGTGCCCGTGTCGCCCGGCTGGTTGGGGCCGCCCGGCTCGGCGGCGTGCGCCGATGGCCTGGTCGTAGGTCTTGTCGACGTAGGCGTCCGGGTTCTGGGGCATACCGTTCCTCCAACACCTGGACTTCAGATGCCCAAGGCGTGCCGTACCGCGCGGGTGTTGCGCCGGGAGACGGGCACCATCGTGTTCTCCGGGTCGTCCATCACCAGGTACAGCTCGCCCTTGTCCCGGCGCTCGACCTCGCGGATCCGGTTCAGGTTCACCACGTACCGGCGGTGCACACGGAGGAATCCCGTGTACGCCAGCTCGTGGTCGAGCTTGTCCAAGCTGGCGGAGGCCGCCTGCAGCCTGCCCTGGTCGGTGGTCAACCAGACGTCGCTGCCCTCCGCCTTGGCCAGCGTCACTTCGGGATGGCGCAGCAGCACCATCCGGTTCTCCCGCATGCCGACCACGCGGTGCGGCTGTGTCGGCTCCTGACCGCACGTGGAATGGGGTGCCGTCTCCGCGGTCGGCATCTGCTCACCGTCGGAGACGGTGAACGTGATCAGGTGTCCGACCAGGCTCCCGTAGTGGAAGACCGGGCGGATGCCGATCGGCGAGGGCTCGTCGGCCAGGTGGGTGCTGATCTGGGTGGACCCGACCCAGTCGGAGTCGCGGCCGGCGCGCTGCGTGGCGTACCGGGCGGCGCGGATGAGTTCGGGCAGCTGCGGGTTCCAGCGCACCGCGGGGTCGACGGCGGGGGAGTCGGCGGGCACTCCCAGCAGGGCCGCCACCGTGTCGTCGGCGATCACCACTTTCCCCGCGGTGTCGACCGCGGCCAGGGGTGCCCTGGTACTGCCCCGGCCGTGGTTGAACGCCGCGAGCAGTTCGGCGCCGCCGTCGCGAGCGCGCATCCGCAGTCTTCTCTGGGTGTGGGTGGCGGCGTTCGCCAGCCAGGTCGGAGCGGGACCGGGCAGGTCACCGCGCCAGCAGGAGATGTTCAGAACGGCGAGCGGTTCCTTGGTGACGGCGTCGCGTACCGCGGCGCCGGCGCAGGACCACTCGTGGAAGGCCTGGCACCAGTGCTCCTCGCGCCGGACCAGCGCGACGCTCGGTGTTGCCAGCGCGGTGCCCATGCCGTTGGTGCCCACGGCTCCCTCGGCCCAGCAGTACCAGGGCGCGAGACTGGCGTCGGTGGCGACCGCACGGGTCTCTTTGTCGCCCCATTCGGCGAGGATCCTGCCGTTGGCGTCGGCGACCGTGACGATCCCGCCCAAGTTGGCGATCTCGTGCGCAATGGAGGCGGCCCGAAAGCCCAGTTCGGTGAAGACGACGTCGTGTTCCAGGGAATGGGCTACCTCGCTGACCGCCACCGGGGCTTCGGAAAGGTAGGGGTCGACGTTGTACTGGTCGCGGCTGCGTTGCCAGGAGATCGCCACCTCGGGGCGAACTCCGCGGATCTCGTTCTCGCCCTGTACGAACTGTTCCCACGCTCCGTACAGCGAGACCGTGCGTTCGGGGAGGGGTCCTAGTCGTGGCGTAGTGGACATGGGGGGCCGCCTCTGCTCCGCTCGCTGGGCGGCGAGCCCGGCTCTTCGAGTGGCTGGAGCGGGCCGCCGTCGTCGACATTCGGAGGTGTGTTGTCAATCACATAGGCCCAGGGTGGCATACGACATGCCGTGATACCAGGGGTTCTCTGCTGTTACCCGAACGCGGGGTCGGCGATGTCCTCCGCGGCCCGGAGCACGCGGAGGATGTTGCCCCCGGCGAGTTTGGCGAGATCCGAGTCGGACCAGCCACGGTCGGCGAGGGCGGCGAAGAGCCGCGGATAGCCCGCCACGTCCTCCAGCCCTTCGGGCATCGGGTCGTTCCCCATGTAGTCGCCCCCGATGCCGACATGGTCGATGCCGGCGACCTCGCGGACGTGTTCGATGTGCTCGACGACCTGCGCCAGGGTGGCGGTAGGCGGGGGCGACTGCTCGGTGAGCCTCGCCATGAGTGCGTCGTAGGCCGCCTCACCCTTGGCGACGCCCCGGTGCCGGGCTTCCCGCCGGGCGTCGGCGTGCCATCGGGCGACCTCCGGGGAGACGAACGCGGGCAGGAACGTCACCATGCACACCCCTCCGCCTGCCGCTAGGGTCTCGAGCACGTCGTCGGGCACGTTGCGCACGTGGTCGCAGAGCGCACGGGCGGAGGAGTGGCTGAAGATCGCGGGTGCGTCGGTGACCCGCAGCGCGTGGCGCATCACCTCCGGCGAGGTGTGGGAGAGGTCGACCAGCATGCCGATCCGGTTCATCTCGTGCACGACCTCCTCGCCGAACCCCGAGAGCCCGCCCAGGACCGGTTCGTCGGTTGCCGCGTCGGCCCAGCCGACGTTCCGGTTGTGGGTCAGGGTCAGGTAGCGCACCCCAAGCAGGCGCATCGCCCGCAGCACCGCCAGCGAGCCGCCGATGCAGTGCCCGCCCTCCATGCCGAGCAGTGACGCGACCCGCCCGCGCGAGTTCTCGACCTCGTCGGCGGTGGACGCCAGCACCAGCCGGTCCGGATGCCGGGCGACGAGGCGCCGCACCAGGTCGATCTGCTGCAGGGTGGCGGTCACGGCCGCCGACCCCTGATGCAGCTCTGGGGAGACGTAGACCGACCAGAACTGGCCGAACACACCGCCGGCCGCCAAGCGGGGCAGGTCGGTGTGCAGGTCCGGTACCACCTTGGTCAGGTCGACCTGTTCCAGGTCCCCGTACTGCTGCCGGATCGCCCAGGGGAGATCGTTGTGGCCGTCGATCAGCATCGTCATGGTCGTGAGCCTCACAGCCTTAGCCGACCGAGGCAACCGTTCCTCACCAACACCGTTTTCTTAGGGCGGTGGTCCGAGGGCGGTTGTCCGAGGGCGGCCGGGATTGCTTCGGTGGGGGTTGCCTGCTCTGGTGGGGGTTGCTTTTCGGGTTGGGGGTTCCCTCCTTTCCCGCCGCGCGATTGTGGCCGTCTCCGCTACGCGCGTCAAGGTCGTCGCCATCGAGCGCTTCGCGCGTCATTGGCGCTCCACCTTGACCCGCTTCGCTGCGACGGCGGGTTGGCGGCTATGGGAAAGAGGGGCAGGGTGGTTGAGGTCCATGCCGGGTCGGCCTGGCGGCCGATGCCTGCCACGCCGCCGGAGCGTTGACGGGTCGGGTGTCGCGGCTGGTCATTCTCTGCTGCGAACGCCGAACGCCGAACGCCGAACCCCCTCGGCCTGGGGGCCGATGCCTGCCACACCGCCGGAGCGATGACGGGTCGGGTGTCGCGGCCGGTCAAGGTGTGCGGCGAACCCCTCGGGAGGGCTCCAGGGCTCCAGGGCTCCAGGGCTCCAGGGCATCGGGCGTGGGGCGGTAGGGCCTTGGCGGGGGGTTACCGCTCCTCAGATGTGGGGATGGAGGCAGGCTCTGGGTCGGGGTCCCCGTCCGAGTCCTCCCCCTTGTTGTTACTTCCCCGGTTTTGGTGGGAGGGGCGGCCCTGCCAGATGGGCTGGTCGGGGTTAGTCTCCCGGCGGTACTTGAGCCGGTTGTGGTCTGAGCAGAGTGGCTGGATGTTGTGTGTGCCACGCGCACAAAGAAAGGTTGAGAAGGAGGTAGGAAACCTTAATCGATGTGCTAACTGCGTGAAAGATGAAGGATATGGCCCTTCGGTGCCGCTCTTCGGGGAGGGGT
>NZ_BAAHAR010000069.1:0-27241 GCF_054777395.1 Nocardiopsis oceani | reverse complement strand
CGTAGTCGCCCCGGCTCTGCTGGACCAGGCGCACGGCGCGTTCACGCAGTTCAGTGGGGTAACGCTTCGACATAACGGACTCAACCTATCCAAGGATTCGAGTCTCCATCACACCCAGGGCGATTCAAGGACCCACCGGGGGACCCCGACCCAGCCCCCACACCTGAGGAGCGGTAACCGCCCGCCAAGGCCCTACCGCCCCACGCCCCCACGCCCTGGGTCCCCGGCATTCTCCCGAGGGGTTCGCCGCACACATTGACCGGCCGTGACACCCTCAACCGGTGTGCTCTGGCGTAGTGGCCCACCGGCCGCAGGCCGTGCTGTTCGGGGTTCGGCTTTCGCAGGGGCGAATGACCGGCCGCGACACCGCCAGGCGTCATCGCTCCGGCGCAGGGGTAGGTATCGGCCGCCAGGCCGACCCGGTATGGGCCTCGACCACCCGTCCCCCTTTCCCGATAGCCGCCAACCTGCCGTCGTAGCGGAGCGGGTCAAGGTGGAGCGCCAATGACGCGCGAAGCGCTCGATGGCGACGACCTTGAGGCGCGTAGCGGAGACGGCCACAATCGGGCGGCGGGAAAGGAGGACACCCCAGCCCACAAGGCAACCCCCACCTGAGCAGGCAACCCCCTAAGACAACCGAAGCAACATCACAACGGTGCCGTGCCCGGGCTGATGTGGTTCTTGGTGAGCTTGTCGACCAGTTCCGCCAGCACCCCCGGGGTCTCCAACGGGCCCATGTGGCCCAGCTCGGGGATCTCGCGGACCTCTTCGCAGTTCTGCAGGAGGCCGCCGATATGGTGCGCGTGCCACGGGGGAGTCAGCTTGTCCTCGCTGCCGCCGACGACCACGGTCGGGACCGTGATCTCGCGGACGGAGTCGTCCAGTTCCAGCTTGGTCATGACCCGTCCCCACTCGCCCCGCGGGATGCTGCCGCAGTCGTGGACGAGCTTGGCACAGAGCGTCTTGGTGGTCTTGTCGGTCTTCTTGCTCATGACGAGGTACTTGAAGATCGACGCGGAGACCGCGTTGGCCGGGCCCAGGGGGAGGGGCGCGGTCAGGAAGATCCTGGACCCCAGCTTGCCCAAGGGACCGGGGAGGGGGATCGCGGTGGCCTTGTTCACGAGGTCGGTGCACCCCGTGTTGGTGAGGAGGACGGCGCCGACCTTCTCCTTGAAGGTGTCTCTCGGGCCCGCGGCCATGATGGTCATGCCGCCCATGCTGTGCCCGGCGACCAGGGCCCTCTGGCCCTCGGGGACGGTCTCCTCCAGGACCGCGCACAGGTCATCGGCGAGCTTGTCGGTTCCGTACCCCGCACGGGTGATGGGGGTCTGGGTGCGGCCGTGGCCGCGCTGGTCGTACAGGACCACTCGCAGACCGGGGTCCAGTTCCCGGACCACGGGCCCCCAGGAGGCCAGGGACGTGGCCCAGCAGTGCGCAAGGACCACGGTCGGTCCGTCGGCGGGGCCGCGTACTTCGACGTGTAGCTGGGTGCCGTCGGCGGAACGCACGGTGAGTTCCTGTGCGTGGCCCACGTGTCGTGTCGCCATCGGGGTTACCTCTCACTCAGGGGGTGGGAACAGGGGGTCGGGGAGTCAGTGGAGTGAAGTACCGGGCCGCGGCGGTCAGGGGGTCGCCGCGGCCCGATAGCGGGGGTCCCTCCAGGTCGGCGCGTGGCCTGGAGGGACGTTCTTGGGAGCCGACTCAGTCGTTTGGGGCCGGCTCAGCTGTTCTTGGGATCCGGCTCAGCTGTTCCTGGGGCCGGCTCAGCCGTCTTGGGATCCGGCTCAGTCGTCGAGATCGATCTGGGGGACCGCGAAGGGTGGGGTGCCCGCCCCGTTGACCGGGTGCCCGCCCCACAGGTTGGGGGCGTCGAGCGTGCCTACTCCCTCGTGGCCTTCGGGTGTGCGCACGACGACTGTGCGCACACCGCGCTCGTAGGCTTCGGTGATGCCGGGGGCGGCCGACAGACGGCCCTTCCAGCGGTAGTCACCGGTCAGTGGTTCGAAGTGTCCCGCCAGGTGGGCTTGGACCTCGAAGCTCTCGGCCTCCTCTTTCCCGGTGCCCTTCTGCTTGGGCAGTACCGTGACCGTGCCCCGGTACTCCTCTTCCTCGTCACCGAACCCGCTCATGTCTGTCGCTCTCCCTGGTCCGCTCTCGTGCGCTGTTCTTCGGTGGTGTCGGCCGACCCTCCAGGTCAGGCCGGTACCACTTCCTTCCGCTCCTTCCGCTTCTTCGCGGAACGGACGCGACGCAGGTCGTAGTTGTGCGGGTCGAACCAGCGGGTGCGCAGGGCGAAGTTCCAGGTGAAGGTGGGCCAGAGCGTCGTGTTGCGGCCCTGGTCGTTCAGGTACCAGCTGTCACAGCCGCCGGTCACCCATACGGTGCCCTGCATGGATTTGTGGACCATCTCGTTGTAGGCGCGCTGGGCCTCGGGGCGGGGCTCCAGGCGGTCGATCCGGTTCTTGCAGGCGAATTTGAGCGCCTCCATCGTGTAGCGGATCTGCGCCTCGATCATGAAGACCTGGGAGGTGTGCCCCAGTCCGGTGTTGGGTCCGGCCAGCACGAACGCGTTGGGGAAGCCGTTGACGGTGGTGCCGCGGAACGCCTGGACGTCGGTGCCCCAGTGCTCGGCCAAGGACCGGCCCTCGGGGTTGTACATGCGGTGCGCGATCGGCGGGTCCGTGACCTGGAATCCGGTTCCGAGGATGATGGTGTCGACCTCGTGCTCGGTCTCCGTCCCGGAGGAGTCCCGCGTGACGACGGAGTTCGGGCGGACCTCGACGATCCCGTCGGTGACCACGTCCACGTTGGGCTGCGCCAGTGCGGGGTAGTAGTCGTTGGCCATGAGGATGCGCTTGCACCCGGCCCGGAAGGTCGGGGTGAGCTTGGCCCGCAGGACCGGGTCCTTGACGCTGCGGTTGATGTTGGCGCGGCCGAGGCGCTCCACGACACTGAGCAGTTTGGGGTTCTTCGCGAAACCGAAGATGTAGCTTTCGCGGCCCCAGTAGATGCTCTTGCGGGCGACCTGCTGGGCGCCGGGGACGTTCCGGTAGAGCCAGCTCTCGAGCTTGGTGATGTCGCGGTCGTGGCGGAACATCACCCACGGTGCGGTGCGCTGGAACAACGACAGCTTGCCGACCTTCGGCTGGATTTTCGGGACGAACTGGATCGCCGAGGCTCCGGTGCCGATGACCGCGACCTTGCGGTCGGTGAGGTCGTGGTCGTGGTCCCACTCGGCGGAGTGGAAGAGTTTGCCCTCGAACGTGCCCAGGCCCTTGATGTCCGGGTAGGAGGGGTCCGCGAGCGGACCGGCGCCGCTGACCATGAACTGGGCGGTGACGGTACCGCTGTTGGTCTCGAGCCGCCAGCGGTTGTTCTCCGGCTCCCAGTGCGCGGCCTTGACGTCGCTGTCGTAGCGGACGTGCCGGTCGACCCCGTTCTCGCCGGCGACCCGCTTGATGTAGTCCCAGATCTCGGGCTGCGGGGAGAAGGTCCGGCTCCAGTTGGGGTTGAGCGCGAAGGAGAACGAGTACAGGTGTGAGGGGACGTCGCAGGCGGCACCGGGGTAGGAGTTGTCGCGCCAGGTGCCGCCGAGGCCGTCGGCCCGTTCGAGAACCACGAAGTCCTGAAGCCCGGCCTGCTTGAGGCGGACCGCCATACCGATCCCGGCGAACCCGGAACCGATGACGGCCACCCGGTAGTGCGGTGCTGCTTCGGTCACGATGCTGTTCCCTTCGTGCGTCGGCGTGGAGAGCCCGTACCGACCGGTAAGTATGGCCCCCCGGGGGCGTGGCGCGTCTCGCCCCCGGGAGAGGGTGCCGGGGCCTGAGAGCGTGGCGCGTACGCCCTCAGTCCCCGGCGCTTTGGGGGCCGCCGCCGAAAGGCGTGGCGCGTTTCGCCTTCCGGCGGCGGCGTTCTTGGGAGGGCCCGCTGGATCAGCAGCCCTGGCGCCCTAGCGGCCGAGGAGGCCGGCCTTTTTCCAGAAGTACTTGCCGAGGCCGGAGATCGCGCCCGCGGTGTCGAGCGTGCCGACCACCTTCCGGGCCGCCCAGGTCTTGGTCTCGACCCAGTGCGGGTTGGCCTTGGCGACCTTGTAGGCCTCCTTGGGGTCGAGCCCGACCTGTGCGTAGACCTTGGGGTTGATCAGCCGGGTGGCCGAGTAGTAGGTGATCAGGCCGAGCACGATCCGGCTGTAGGCCTTGTTGATTGCGCCCCGCTGCGGCCAGTCGCGCGCGAACTCCTCGCGGGCGTAGCGCATGTGGCGCGCTTCCTCGGTCACGTGGATGCGGGCGACGGCGCGCACCAGCGGCAGGATCTGCTCGTCCGGGACGGCTTCGCGCTGGAGCTGGTCGAGGACTTCCTCGACGAAGAGCGCCCCGGCGAAGATCAGCGGGCCGTGCGCGATCGCCTTGAAGAGGCGGCCCAGGTGGTAGGCGACGGGGTCGAGCCGGTGCGCCTCCCAGCCGAGCTTCTGCACCATCTTCGCGAACATGACCGTGTGGCGGCACTCGTCGGCGATTTCGGTGTAGGCGTACTGGACGTGGAGTGTGGTGGGGTCGTTGTGGTAGGCGTGCCGCACCAGCATCTGCATGAGGATGGTCTCGAACCAGATCCCGATGGTGGCGACGCTGGCGACCTCGAGCCGGGACAGCTCCTTGCGCTTCTCCTCGCTGAGCTGGTCCCACAGGTGGGTCCCGTAGATCGAGATGCGCTCAGGACGGATCGCCCACATGTCGGGGTCGACGGGGGCGTCCCAGTCGATCTCGACGAGCGGGTCGAAGGAGGCCTTCGCGGAGCCGCGGAGGAGGCGCTTGGCAATGTCCTCGCGGTCAGTGACCTTGGGCTTGGCGACGACTTCGGCGGTCATCTCGTTCCTCCTCAGGCAGTGCTGACTCAAGAAGTGCTGGTAGGGGCGTGCGGGGAGCCGTGTCTTGCGTGGAGCCCCTGAGCGATTTCGGCGTCCTTGAAGGCGCCGTCGGTGAGCAACAGCCCGAGTTGGAGAGCCACGATCTGTTCGGTCGTGCCCGGGAAGTGCTTGGTCAGGTGGAGGGCCGCGGTCCCGAAGGCGGTGCAGGCGACGTCGCGCGGGGGGTGCTTGGCGCCTGCGGCGCGGACGACGGTCATCACGGTGTCGCGCTCGGTCTCGGCGGGGACGATGCCGTCGAGCGAGGCGCCGGTGGCGCGCGAACTCTCGTGGATGGGGGTGTCGACGTATCCGGGGTAGACCGTGGTCACTCCGACGTGCGTGCCGTACTCGGCGCGCAGGGAGTCCGCGTAGGCGGTGACCGCACGCTTGGAGACGGTGTAGGCGCCGGCGAGCGGCAGCTGGAGGTTGGCCAGCAGTGAGGCGGTGACGATCACCCGGCCCTGGCTCTGGACCAGGGCGGGCATCGCGGCCGCGGTGACCCGCCAGGTGCCCAGGAGGTTGACTTCGAGGGCTTGGTGGGCGTGGGCGTCGGGCAGGTGCCCGATGTCCACTGACGGGCCGACACCCGCGTAGTGGATGAGCAGGTCCAGGCTTCCGCCCAGCTGCTCGATGGCTTCGGCGACCCCTTCGCGCACCTGACGGTCGTCGGTGATGTCGCAGGCGATGACGCCGGGCGCGGCCTTGCGGTCGATGCCCACGACGTTGACGCCGAGGTGGCGCAGTACCGCCACGGTGGCACTGCCGAACGCGCCGGAAGCGCCGGTGACGATGGCGTTCTGGCCCGGCAGGCGGCGCAGGTGGCGCGGCAAGGGGGTCGTCATGTGATCTCCTCCACAGTCATTGCCGGAACGTTACAACGAGCATTGTCACAATGCAATGGGTTGTAGCCGGGAATTTACTCGCGAGTAAGTTGAGGGTGTCCGCACGGCGTTGCGCGCCACAGCGCCTGGGACGGTTGGGGTTCGGGGGTGGGGGCTGCCCGCGGGCAGCAGTTTCCCGGGGCGCGCACTTGGGTGTGCGGCCCCGGGTTGTGCAGGTCAGGGGCGAGGGGCGAAGGGGGTCAGCGGCCGAGGAGGCCGGCCTTCTTCCAGAAGTACTTGCCGAGGCCGGAGATCGCCCCGGCGGTGTCGAGCGTCTTCACGACCTTGCGGGACAGTTCGGTCTTGCTGTCGATGAAGCTGGGGTTGCTCCGTGCCGTCCGGGCGGCCTCCTTGGGGTCGAGGCCGACCTGCGCGTAGACCTTCGGGTGGACCAGTCGGGTGGCGGAGAAGTAGGTGACCACGCCCAGCACGAGCCGGGTGTAGGCCTTGTCCAGCTCGCTGCGCTGTGCCCAGTCGCGGTGGAACTCCTCGCGGGCGTAGCGGATGTGCCTGGCCTCCTCGATCACGTGGATACGGGAGGTGGCGCGCACGACCGGTTCGATGCTCTCGTCCTCGATCATCTCCCTTTGGAGCTGGTCGAGGATCTCCTCGACGAAGAGTGCCCCGCCGAAGATCAGCGGCCCGTGGGCCAGGGCCTTGAAGATCCGGCCCAGCACGTGCGCGAGCGGGTCGAGCCGGTACGCCTTCGACTCCAGCCGCTCGATGGCCTTCGCGAACATGACCGTGTGGCGGCACTCGTCGGCGATCTCGGTGTAGGCGTACTGGACGTGGAGCGTGGTGGGGTCGTTGTGGTAGGCGTGCCGGACCAGCATCTGCATGAGGATGGTCTCGAACCAGATGCCGGTGGCCATGGTGCTGGCCATCTCCAGTCGGGACAGTTTCCGGCGCTGCTCCTCGTCGAGCCGGTCCCACAGGGGTGTGCCGTAGAGGGAGACCCGCTCGGGGCGCATGCCCCACCGGTCCTCGAGTGGGGCGTCCCAGTCGATTTCGACGAGCGGGTCGTAGGAGGCCTTCGCTGAACCGCGGAGGAGGCGCTTTGCGATGTCTTCTCTATGGGTGAGTTTCGGTGCTGGGGCAGTTCCCGCGGGCATGGGATCCCTCCAAGGGAGTGTTCCGTCCCGGAGGCGCGCCGAACGGTGGTGATGTGACCCCGTTCACTCCGATTTCTACAAACGTTACAATGTCTGTTGACATGGTTCAACTGCACGGAGGGGCACGATTTACTGATGAGTACGACTCTTACGGGTCTCTAGGCTGGTGCCATGGCCGAATACCGCATTGACGAACTCGCCCGGCTCGCCGACACGACGGTGCGCAACGTCCGGGTGTATCAGGACCGGGGGCTTCTCGCCCCGCCCCGGCGCCAAGGCCGGGTGGGCATCTACTCCGAGGCACATCTGGCGCGTCTGCGGCTGATCGGCCAGCTACTGCGCCGGGGCTACACGTTCGCCAACATCGGCGAGATGTTCCAGGTGTGGGAGCGCGGCGGCGACCTGTCGGAGATCCTCGGCTTCGAGTCGGCTGTCGGAGACGCCTGGAGCGATGAGATCGCCGACTACATCAGCCTCGGCGAGCTGAGGGAGTTGTTCGGCAAGGGGGTCACCCCGAGGACGATAAAGCGATCCCTCGAACTCCGCATACTGGAGCGGGACGGCCTGCGCTTCCGCGTTCCCAGCCCCCGCCTGCTGCACGCCGGGGCCGAGCTGGTCAAACTCGGGATGAGTGTGAGCTCGGTGCTCGACATAGCGGAGAACCTCCGCGCCAAGGTCGGCGACGTCTCCGAGCACATGGTCCGCCTGGTCTCCGACCACATCATCCACGAGCACGCCCCGGGCACCGTGATACGTGCCGAGGACGTCGACGAAATCGCCCAACTGATCCGGCGCGTGCGCCCACTGGCCCAGCAGGCCGTGGACGCCGTCCTGGCCCAGGAGATGGCGCACCACCTCACCAACGTCATGGGCGACCACTTCGCCGAAGCCATGGAGCACCTGAAGGCCGAGGAGCAGGCGGCCCGCAGCGCCGGAGGCCAGGACGCGGACGGTCTCCCGAACCTCTCCTGAGCCCGTGACCTTTGAACCCCCGCAGCCCCAACCCCCAGCCCCCGGAGACCCTCAGCATTCAAGGCCGGCAGCCACGAACTTCCAGAACCCCCTGACAGCGAACCAAGGGCCCGGACGTGCAGGTACGGTCGTCCGGGCCCTGTGCGGTCGGGCTGTTCCTCACCTCTCCGAGGTCAGCGCACCTAGGCCTTCGGCTCGTCCGTGGTGGTCTCCGCCTCCTGCTTGGCCTGGTCGACTTCCGCGGCCTTCTCCTCAACCCGCTCGACGACCTCGTCTCCGGACGGGGCCGTGGAGTCGACCACCGACAGCGGCAGGGACTTCGTGAAGCGCAGTTCGGCGAAGGCGCCGCGCGGGACCGCCGGGTGCTTGGGAAAGACCGGGGTGACGCGCTGGTACGCCTCCCCCTGCGTGGGACGTGCATCCTCCTCGCCCTTGTTCGGCCACAGGGACATCGCACGCTCGGCCTGCGCCGTGATGGTCAGGGACGGGTTGACCCCCAGGTTCGCGGTGACCGCGGAGCCGTCCACCACGTGCAGCCCGGGATGCCCGTACAGCCGGTGGTAGGGGTCGATCACACCGTTCTCGGCGCTGTCGCCGATCGGGCAGCCGCCCAGGAAGTGCGCGGTCATCGGGATGTTGAAGATGTCGCCGACCGTTCCGCCCGGGTAACCGTCGATCCGTTCGGCGAGGCGGGTGGCCGCCTCCTGGCCCTCGGGGATCCAGGTGGGGTTGGGCTCGCCGTGGCCCTGGCGGGACGTGAGCTTCTTCCCGCCGAACAGCCCCCGCTTGACCGAGGTGGTCAGGGAGTTGTCCAGGGACTGCATGACCAGTCCGATGATGATCCGCTCGGACCAGCGCCGGTTCGAGAAGCTGCGCATGAACACGTACGGGTGCCGCGCGGCCAGGCCGAGGAAGCGCAGCCACCGGGGGATCCGACCGCCGCCCGGTACCTGGATCGCGGTGAGCAGCCCCATCGCGTTGGAACCCTTGCCGTACCGGACCGGTTCGATGTGCGTGTTGTCGTTGGGGTGGATGGAGGACGTGATCGCCACGCCGTGGGTGAGGTCCTCGGGCGGTGGGACCTGCTTGCTCATCGCGCCGACGAGGGCCTCGGAGTTGGTGCGGGTGAGCGTGCCCAGCTGCGCGGAGAGCCGGGGGAGCATCCCGTTGTCGCGCATCCGGTGCAGCAGGCTCTGGGTGTTGTAGGTCCCCGCCGCGACCACCACCTCGCGCGCGGTGAACGTGCGGGCGTTCGCCTTGCGCCGGGGGGCGTCGGTCCGGAGGGTGTCGACCGCGAAACCGCCGCCCTTGGCCTCGGGCAGTTCCCGCAGCCGCTCGACCGTGGTCAGGGGGTGTACTTCGGCGCCGCCACGCTCCGCGAAGTACAGGTAGTTCTCGGTGAGGGTGTTCTTGGCGCCGTGTCGGCACCCGGTCATGCACTCGCCGCACTCCGTGCAGGCCTTGCGGTCGGGGCCCGCGCCGCCGAAGTAGGGGTCGCCGACGGACTGCCCGGGCGGGGCCTTGCTGCCGTCGCCGTCGGCGCCGTCACCGAAGCACACGCCGACCGGGGTCAACCGGAAGGTGTCCCCGACGCCCATGTCCTCGGCGACCGCCCGCAGGTGGACGTCGGAGGGGGTGACGGTGGGGTTGGTGCGTACACCGAGCATGCGGTGGGCCTGGTCGTAGAAGGGGGCGAGCTCCGACTTCCAGTCGGTGATGTGCTTCCACTGCTGGTCCTCGAAGAACGCGTCCATCGGGTGGTAGAGCGTGTTCGCGTAGTTGAGGGAGCCGCCGCCGACGCCCGCCCCGGCCAGGATCATGACGTCGCGGAGCAGGTGGATGCGCTGGATGCCGTACATGCCCGCCTGCGGGGCCCAGAGGAAGTTCTTGACGTCCCAGGAGGATGACGGCAGGGTTTCGGGCGTGAATCGTCGGCCAGCTTCGAGGACGCCGACGCGGTACCCCTTCTCGGTGAGGCGAAGGGCGCTGACCGAACCGCCGAAGCCGGAACCCACAACCAGGACGTCGTAGTCGAATCCGTCCTGGTCGGGGGAGCTCCCGGCTTGACCGGGGGAGGTGCTGGCTCTGTCGGTGGCGGTGTCTCTTGTGCGCTCAGGGGCCATGGTGAGGCTCTCTCTCCAGGTCAGAAGCGGTTGCCCGTAATGCGCCGGATACGAGTCCGCAACGATGAATGCGCCATCTAGAAATGTGACATTTCATATTGTAATGTTCGACACTACCGCCGAGTAAGGTGTGTTCCATGTAACACGCGTGGCGTGCGTCGGCGCAAGTTTCGTTCCCCCCTCGTCGCCCCCCGGCGACGGAACACTGGAGGTACACATGCCCAAGGCTTCCGATGAGGTGCCCGCGGCGTCTCAGGATGCGCCTGAGCAGCACGAAGGCAGTGGTGGAACACGCTGGCGCAAGTTCGCCCTCGTCGCGGTCCCAGGATTCGTGGCGGCCGCGGTTCTCGGCGGCATGACCACGCAGGGCCTTCTCGCAGCCTCCTTCGCGGTCTCCGGCGACAGCTTCAAGATGTCCGCTGACCGCCTTGAGGGGCAGGGGTTCACGCAGTACGGCGATGTCGCCGACTCCGTGGACGGATCCAGTCGAGCGGTGGGCCTCTCCACCATCGACAGTGCCGAACTCGACAACCTGTGCATGTCCTCCCTGTGGGACCTGCCCATCGGTGAGGCCACCCTCGTGATCAACGCCGGTGAGAACTCCCCGGTCGAGGGCACCAACATGGTCATCGACATCGAGCAGCTCCAGGGTGACGCCGCCTTCAGCGACATCGAGATCGGCCGCGACGCCAGCACCCTGGACAAGGCGGAAAACGGTCAGGGTCCCGAGGGTGGTTTCGGGCTTCAGTCCGACTCCATCACTGTGACCGACAAGCAGCTGACCTCTTGGGCGGTCACCTCGGGCTCCCTGCGCCTGTCCGGACTGAACCTGGCGATCAGGCCGGGCAACCACGAGTGCTTCTGATCCCATGGCCCACGCACTGACCTCGGCCCGCTCGGGATGGGGATGGTTCCGCAACTGGCGTCGGACCCGTCCGTTCTGGGGCGGCTTCCTCCTCATCGTTGCCGGAATCGAGCTGCTGGTCGCGCCGGCCGCGCAGAGCCTGATCCTGCCGATCGACCTGATCATCTACGCGGGTATCGCCGGGGTGTCCGGCACCCTGATCGCGGTCCTGCTGATCACCCTCGGCGTGCTGAGCTGGCTCCAGCCCGCACAGCACGTGTTCTTCGGCATCGTCGGGATCATGCTCGCGCTGGTGTCGTTCGTGACGTCCAACTTCGGCGGGTTCGCCATCGGGATGCTGCTCGGCATCGTCGGCGGCTCGCTCGTCTTCGCGTGGGCGCCCAACGTCCAGCGGCGCTCACGAAAGCGCCGCGGGGCGGCGCCGGACACGCCCGAGACCGCCGAAGCCACCGAGGACGCTGAGGAGAAGGACAGCGACACCTCCGCCGGGGACGGCCCCGGCACCCGCACAGAGGCACCCGCCGACGCCGACGGATCCGGGGCCGACAGGGGCGAGGCCGACCAGGGCGAGCCCGTCAAGGACCCGCGCAGGGGGCCACGGCCCCTCGCCGTCCTTGCCCTGCCGCTCGCGGCGGTCGTCACCATCGCCTCGGCACCCGCCCCCGCCCTGGGCTGGCCCTGGGACTGGTTCCGGCCCGGCGATGACGAGGAGCAGTCGGAGGAGGCGCCGTCCGAGGAACCCTCTGACGATGCCTCCGACGACACCGACCCGGGCGAGACCGATCCGGACGAGACCGACCCGGACGAGGGTGACGAAGAGGAAGACGACGAGGACGACGAGGGGGAAGAGGACGAGGAGAGCGTCGACGAGGACGATCTGGAGAGCCTCGAGGAGTGCGAGTACCGCATCGGCGACGCCGCCCAGATCGAGGACGAGGAGGAGTTCCTCGCCGCGGTCCTGGCTTGTCAGGACGCCGAGGAGGAAGGCGAACTGCCGGACGTCCCGGTCGACTCCGACTACAACTGCTTCACCGGTTCGGTACGGGAGTCCGGTCTCACCGCGGACCGGCTCACGATGCGCGGAGCCCGCTACGAGGGCGTGGTGGAGTGCCCGACGACGGACGGCCCTGAGCGCTACATCCGGCTCACCATGAGCAGCAGCGATCTCAGCGGCGGTGAACTGTGGTTCGAGGACGCCGGATCCCGGATGTCCCTCCAACTGCCCACCATGAACATGACCGGTGACGTGGAGCTCCATGTCACCCGCATGCACGTGCGGATCCTGGGTATCCCGCTGACCTTCACCCCGGACTTCCCGCCCCCGCTCCTGCTCCCGTTCATGATCGTGACCGACGTCGACGTGAGCAGCCCGCTCGGCTCCACCGAGTCCATGACCATCCCGAACCTCAACGCCCAGCACAACGGGGGCGCTTAGCGCTTTCCCGCCCTCCCCGGCGAACCCGAGGGGAGGGCACAGAGACACCGGACGGGGGCGCCGCACACCCAGCGGCGCCCCCGTTGCCGTGGCCAGCCCTAAGGAGGCGGCACTGCTGCGGTCAGCGCTCCGCGATCAGGCGGCTCGGCCGACCCACGTGTGAGACGTACAGCGCGTCCCGGGCGCGGGTGCAGGCTACGAACAACAGCGTCCGCTCCTGCTGGTAGGCGTGCTCCAGCGCCACCTGGTCGCCGTCGGCCGCCTCAAGGGCCGCCTTGGGCGGGAGCAGGTGGTCGCTCACCCCGACCAACGCCACACAGCGGAACTCCTGTCCCTTCATCCGGTGCATCGTGCCGACCCGGACCGCCGAGGTGCCACCGGCACCCTCCAACGGCGTGGTGGCCACACCGCGCGCCTCCAACTCCTTCGCGAGGCCGCGCACCACCCAGTGGTTGCGTCCGGCGACCGCGATCTCGCTCGGGTTCACCCCGGCCTCCAACCACACCCGAACCCACTCGCCCAGCGCGGTGAGCTCCTCGGCGCGGCTGTCACAGCCGCGCACGACCGGTACCGGACCGCGCAGCAGCGAACGGAATCCCGCCAGGGTGTCGGCATCGTCGTCCATCCCCAGAGCGGCCCGCCGCCCCAGGATCGGCATACTCCAGTCCAGGATCTCCTGGGTCACCCGGTAACTCACCCGCAGCCGGTGGCCCCGGCCGCGCACGTTGATGCCCAGCGAAGCCAGGGACACCCGGTTGTCGGACACCCGCTGGTGCGGGTCGCCCACGATGAACAGGTCGTCGGGGCCCTCCGGTACGGCAGCACGCAGCATCCGCCACTGCGCCGGGTGCAGGTCCTGGGCCTCGTCGACCACGACGTGCCGGTACCGCGGGCCGGAGCGCGACAGCAGACGGGCCGCCTCACCGGCCAGCTGCGGATAGGACCACAGGCCCTCCACCCGCATCGCGCCCACGTAGCGCCGAACCGTCTCCCACACCTGTCGCCGGTGTTCGGGCGCCAGGTGTTGGACGCGGCCGCTGCGCTCGCACCGGATGTAGTCGGGCAGCATGTCCAGGCCCTTGGCCAGGATCACCTGTTCCCATTCGTCGACGAGGAAGCGCCCGGAGAAGGGCAGGCCGTCGGCGAGGGCGACCGCGCGCCAGCGCTGGGCCAGCTCGTCCTTGCCCGCCATGCGCGGGGCCATGCTGGAGTGCGCCTGGACGACCGACCTGGCGAGGCTGTCGATGGTGGCCACCCGGACCCGGGAGCGCGTGCCGGGGTCGGGTAGCAGCTGGTCGAGGCGGTCGGCCAGGGACTGGGCCAGGCCGCGGTTGAAGGTGGTGAGGAGGACGGACTCGGCGGTGTCCTCGGGGTGGGCCGCGGCGTCCAGCTCGGCCAGGTGTGCGGCCCGGTAGAGGGCCATCACGGTCTTGCCGGTGCCGGGGCCGCCGGTGACCTGGACGGAGCCGTTGAAGTGCGCTTCGACCACTCGGTACTGGTCCGGGTGCAGGGTGATCTGCCACTGGGCGAAGGGCGAGTTGAGCGCGCCGGCGAGTTCGGGCGGCCCGGCGGGTGTGGGGTCGGCGTGGCCGTGGCCCGCCCCGGCCAGTGGTCCGGCCAAGATGTCGGTCAGGGTGTCCGGACGCAGGTTCTGGGCGTAGCGAACGGCTTCGGCGTGCGGCCGCACGGTGAGCAGACGGTAGGGCGGATCCTCGGCACTGTTCTCCCCGGTACCGGTCTCCCCGTCCTGATCGGGGTCGGCTTCGGGGCTGGGGACGACGACGCCGGACCAGTCGGGGGCGATGCTGACGACCCGGACCCGGGGGTCGGCGGCGCCCGCGACGGCCTCCAGCCCGGTGTGGTCACCGGCTTGGTAGGCGCGCATCACGGCCAGGGTGTCGAGCTGGACGTCGGGCGTGAGGCGGGTGAAGTCGCTGAGAAACGTCGGGGCGATCGCGAGGGCGGACACGTCGTGGGTTCCTCCGGTCTTCGACCTGATGGCGGCTTTTCCGTGGGTGGTCGGAGCGGATGGTGTCGTGTTCGGGGAAGCCGGCTGGGCTTCGCTTGCACTGGAAACATGCTCCCGGCGGAATTTGGGCAAACGCAGCTCAGGGGGCGATTGCCGACAGGTGGCCTGGTTGTGTTTCGAGCTGTGTCTATGCAGCTCGAAGCGGTCTTTCCGGAGGGGTGTTCGAAGAGGTTTCCCGCGTTTTTCGTGCGGCGGGGGCGGTAGCTGCGCGACCTGCGGTTCTGTCCCGACGCCCAAGGTCCGAAACATGGTTTAGGTATCCGACCGAAAGTGGGGGAACTGGCAGCCATCCCCCTGGTTCGAGTGGTTCGACCGGGGTTGCTGGGGAGCCGGGGGCGAACTTGGGAGATGGGTCGGGTGAGACCGAAACCCAGTCCGCGCCGGGCTGACGTTCTGGCCGGATGTGGACACGCTCTGTGCAGGGCGTTGGGCATTGGGGGATCGTGTACCTACCTGGGGGAGGTACACGCGTGGTTCAGGACTCTGCCGGGGTCCGTCCTACCCCGGCAGAGTCCTCAACCACCCTAGAGAAGCGTTACCCAGTCCCCCTCCCGTCCAAAGCGCGACAGCTTCGGCAACCTTCGTCTTCCCTCTCCCAGCCGCTGTGTGAGCCACCCCGCATGCTCTAACGTGGGTGTGACAAACAGGGCGGAAGGAGCGGGACGAGCACGTGGCCCCCAATGACATGAGCCGGATGCGCATCTCGGACACCGAGCGTGACCAGGTCGCCGAGATCCTGCGTGAGGCGGCGGGCGAGGGACGCCTCGACCTCGACGAACTCGACGACCGCCTCACCGCCGTCTACGCGGCCAAGACCTACGCGGACCTGGAACCCATCGTGGCCGACCTTCCCGCCGGCGCCGGAGGGTTCGGAGGCTCGGCCTCCGGGGCCGCGGGCGGGCGCGGCACGGTCTCACCTGTGCCCCACAACCCCGTCGCGGGTGGCCAGCCCCTGGTCATCAAGGCCAAAGGCAGCCCCGTGGTCCGCAGGGGGGAGTGGACCGTCCCCCACCGCGTCGAGGTCGACGCCCGCTTCGGCAGCACCAGGCTCGACTTCCGCCAGGCCCGGCTCACCACCCCCGTGATCGAGGTGTGGGTGGACACCTCCTGGGGCGGCGCCGACCTGATCCTGCCGGAGGACGCCACCGCCGAGGTCGATGTCGACGCCTCCTGGTTCGGCACGCTGCGCTCCGACATCGACTCCATCCGCAAGGCCAACGCCCCCCACTTCGTCATCACCGGTGCCTGCCAGGGCGGCAGCCTCCGGGTGCGCCACAAGAAGTCCGGCGGCTGGGCCGGCATCTTCGGCTGAGGTACCGGCGCCGGGCCCGTACGCGTACCGGTGCCCGGGCCCACGGGGCACCACCCCTCCCGCCCCGCGCAGGGGAGCGGAGGGCCGACCCGCCTGCCTCCGCCGTACGCCATGATGGTGGGGCACGCCGCAGGGGCCGTGCGAGAAAGCGGGAGGACACGGGGCTTTGGGAATCTGGATCGCGGTGATCGGAGCGGGTGTGTGCGCCTTGGCGGCAGGACCCTATACCTGGACCCGCCTCGCCAGTGCGGGCCGCCGCGGAACCGTCGACTCCGTCGCATCCCGGCCCGCAGCGGTGGTGCTCGGCGCTGCCGCCTGGCGCGACGGCCCCTCCCCGCTGCTCGCCCGCCGCTTGGACCTGGCCGTGGAGCTGGTAGCGGCGGGAAAGGTCGAGCGCGTCGTCGTCTCCGGTGACAACCGCGAGGTCTCCCGCCGTGAGACCGACACGATGACCGACTACCTCGTGGAGCACGGCGTCCCCGCAGGCCTGGTCGAGGCGGACCCGTACGGCTTCCGCACCTGGGACACCTGTGTGCGGGTCCGGGGATTCTACGGGGTGGACGCGGCGGTCATGGTCACGCAGTCCTTCCACCTGCCCCGGACCATCGCCCTGGCCCGCGCCGCGGGCATCGACGCCGTGGGTGTGGGCGACCGCAGCCTCGGCGCCCGCCGCCGGTCCACCGCGATCGGCTACGCACGGGAGGTCCCGGCCGCCGCCAAAGCACTGCGCGACGCCCTCCTGCGGCCTGCTCCTGCCCAGGACGGCCGCCCCGACCCGAGGGACCCACAGGAGCCCTGACCGTTCCCGGCGGGCCCGTGACAAGGACGACCCGGAGGCCGATTCGCGCAGCGGCGCATAGCGGGGATAATCGCCCCATGAACGCGACGGGAAACGAAGACAAAGACAACACGGAGAACGTGGACTGGGCAGCTCTGGCCCCCGAAGGCGGGGACCGCATCCCTCAGCTGCTCGAACAGGTCGCGTCCAGTGACAGTGCCGTGTCCGACCTCCACGACATCATCCACTTCCCCGCGCCGGGCCACCGGGCGGCGCCCAAGGCCGCTGGCCGCTTGATCGACATCGCGACCGCGGAGGAGACCCCGCCGTCCGACCGCTGGCGTCCGCTCAGCCTCCTGCTCGAGCTGGTCAGCGCGCACGCGGAGGACCGCTTCCCACAGCAGCGCGACCTCGGCCAGTGGCGCGACGAAGTGGCCTGGGTCGGCGCGAACGACGCGGAGAAGGTCCGGGCGCAGTACCGCACCTGGTTGGAGGAGGCGCCAGACGAGCAGCAGTACCTCCGGATGCGCAACCGCCTCGCCGTCATGGAGTCCGACGACGGCGCCGAGCTGATCCAAGCCGAGCTGGACACCTACGAGGCGGTGATCGCCCGGGTTCCCGACCTCCTCACCCTGCTCAAGGGCGGCGCCAACCGGGGCGGCCTGGACCGCGCGGGGGAGTGGGTCAGCTACCTGCTGGGCTTCCTGACCGCGGACGCCGAGCGCATCGCCGCCGAGATTACCGGCGCCTCCCAGATGCTTCTCGCCAAGGACCTGCGCCCCGCGCCCAAGGCACCCACCACCATGCGCGAGGCGATGAACCAGGCGACGGACAACGGTGATCCGCTGCCCGCCGAACTGTTCGCCCTCGGACTGGTCGCCGACCCCAGTGACGTCGACACCACCATCGGCCTCACCCACCAGATGGCCGGCGGCAACCTCTACAACTCCTTCGCCGCCTCGGTCGCCGCGGTCCTGATCCACGGCGAGAACACCCCGCGCGAGGGTCTGCGCCGGATCGGCCGCGGCGGCGGCACGTCCGTGGGCTACGAAGGCCTGTTCAACGAGTCGTGGCCGCACTGCGGCAGCCGTTCCCCGCAGGTCCTGGGCTTCCTGGCGCTGGGACGCGCCGGTGACCGCGCCCGCCGCCTGCGCCTGGACATCCTGCCCGGCCTCATCAAGGGGGAGGACGACTCGCGCGCCCTGGTCACCGGGGTCGGCCTGGAGATCGTCCTCGGCCCCCGCAGCAAGGGGTACTCGGCCGAAGAGCACGCCCAGGCCGACTACGACGAGGAGACCCTGAAGGTCCTGTGGGCCATCGCGGAGCTGCCCGCCTCGGCATGGGAGGACGAGGAGTTCACCTCGACGCTCAGCGCCTGGTCGCTTCCGGACAACGCCGAGGAGTTCTGCGCCCTGGTCGGCGTCGAGCCCGAGCCGGAGGCCGAGGAGGAGTCGGAGGCCGCCGCCCCGCAGCCCCAGCAGTTCGCGGAGCCCCAGCAGCATGTTCCCACCGGTCTCCTCGGCCGCCTGTTCGGCGGCCGGTAGGTGTCCCGGCCCTGGCCGGTCAGCTGTCGCGCGGCTCCCCGGAACCGTCCGGGTCTGAGGAGTCCTCGGCAGCCCCGGCCAGGGCGTCGTCCACGCCGCTCTCGTAGTCGCCGAGCAGGGTCGGGTCGGGCTGGAAGAGCACCGTGCGCAGTGCCGCCACCGCGGCGGGGACCTCCCTGGCCCACCCGTAGACCGTGGCGAACCCGCGTTCCTCCAGGCTGGAGCCGCCTACGCCCACCGTGTCGATCCCCGCGGCCTGGCACAGGCGCACCGCGCGGGGAAGGTGGAACTCCTGGGTGAGGACCGTCGCCTCGGTCACCCCGAAGATCTCGCTGGCCCGGGCGCACGAGTCCCAGGTGGAGAACCCCGCATAGTCGCCGACCACCCGGTCCTCGGGCACCCCCGCCGCCACGACGTAGTCGTGCATGGTGTCGGTCTCGTTGTAGTGATCGGCACCGTTGTCGCCGGTCACCAGGACCGCCTGGACACTGCCCGCCTCGTACAGCTCGACCGCCAGGTCCAAGCGCTGGGCCAGGATGTAGCTGGGCAGGCCGTCGGGGCGCACACCCGCGCCCAGGACGATGGCCACGGGCCGGTCGGGCACCTCGTCCGCAGCGTGGCGCTGTTCGCTGGTGGCGGTCAGGATCCACACGAAGGGCGCGCACAACAGCACCAGGGTGGCCGCGGCGAACAGGACGAGTCGGCGCCGACGGCGGGCAGTGCCGCGGGGCCGGTCGTCGGAAACGTCGTCGGGCGTCTGGCCGGGGGCGGGGTCCGAGGTCGTCACACAGGGGGAGACGACCGGGGTGGGACGGGAGTTCCCCGCGATCCGGGGTTCAGGCGTGCATGCGGCGGAGGGCGTCCATGGCGCTGTCGACGACCTCCTGGTCGCTGTATCCGGCGAGCCGGTGCGCGTGGTCGCCGCCGTTGAAGCCGAGCAGGACCGGTTGCCCGAAGGCCTTGTGGCCGTTCACCCACCAGGACCACAGGCCGGGGGTGTCGGGGTCGGACCATTCGAGGAGGTGCGCCTCCCGGTCCCAGAAGACGCTGGGGAACCACAGCCACAGTTTGTCCAACAGGCCCATGCCCAGCGTCTCGACGGCCGCCCGCTTCTCACTCGGCAGTTCCGGGTGGAAGGTGACGGAGCCGGCTTTGAGCACCCCCAAGGGCAGCGTGACCACGCAGTACTCGCCCCGAACCGCCTCTCCGTCCGCCAGGCGCGCGATCGTCTCCTCGGCGCCGTGCTCGACGGCGGTTACCACCGCACCGAGGCGTACCGGTACCCCGCCGCGGGCCTGTTCGACCAGCTGGTCGTAGCCGTCAGGGAGCAGGAGGTCGTCACCGTGCCCGCCCACGCCCTCGTTGTCGGCGGTGATCGAGAGTTGGTGGGGCTCCGCGCCGTACTCCTGGGTGTAGACCGCGTTGGCGGCGTTGAGCAGCCGCGCGGAGGGGTTGTCGGGGAACACCGCTGAGATGGGTGTGGAGTCGGGGTCGGGCACGAGGTCCATGCGCTCGGTGTACTGTTCCAGCTCCTCGTAGGCGCCGTCGTCCTGGCCGAAGACCTCGTCGTAGCCGAAGCGGATCCGGCGCCCGCCGCTCGCCTGGAGGAGCTCTGTGATCGGGTTGCCCTCGTGTTTGTGGATCCAGGAGGCGCCCATGTCCGCGGCCATGCCGTCGACCCGCTCGGTCCACACGCGGCCGCCGGTGCGCTGGCGACCCTCGAGGACGGTGACCCGCAGACCCGCGTCCGCGAGCGCCCGCGCGCAGGCCAGTCCGGCGAACCCGGCACCGACCACGGTGACGGTCTGCCCCTGCCCCGCAGTCCGGAGCACCTCGGCTGCGGCCCGCCGGCCGCTGAGGAGGGCGCCCGCAGTGGTCGCGGGGGCCTCGTCGGACGTCGCCTCGCCGGCGAAGTGCAGCCGTCCGACGGGAGCGGCGAGGTGACCGCGGACGGCGGTACCCAGCGGGTTCGGCGGGAGGTAGGAGTAGGAGCCCAGGGCGAAGGGGTCGGACGACCAGGAAGTGCGCAGGTGGCGTGTGGGTGCGGGGATCACGAGAGTCCTCTGTTCGCTGGGGCGGGACGCGGACAACGTCCCGGACCGCGGGCAGTCGGGCCATCGTATTACCGGGCCGGTCGACCGGAGGGTCGGGCCGGGCCGGTTAGAGTCGCCGCATGCCTGCACAGCCACACCATGACGAACTCCCCGCGCGACTGCGGGTCCTCGCAGACCTCCTGCCCGGGTCCATGCGTGAGAGTTCGGGGATGCACGAGTACGACGGTAAGGCCGCTGACCTCTCCCCGGAGGGTGTGCGCGACGGGCTCCTCCGGATCGGGGGCCGACCCCTGGACGACGCGCACGACGAGGCCCACCTCTCCGCCTTCGAGAGCGCGTTGCGTTACGAGTTCGAGGAGTTGGAGCTGTACCGCTCGAACCCGCTCTACCACGCGGGTCAGATGGATGTCTCCGGCTACGAGCGCGATTACGCGCCCAAGGCGGAGCGCGCCGCCGCCCGGATCGAGCACCTGAAGCTCTGGCCGGCTCTGGTCGACAACGCGCTGGCCGCACTGGACCGGATCCCCGCACCGGTCGCGGCCTCCCTCCTCGGCGCGGTCGTCGGGGTGGCGGAAGGGTTGCCGGACGACCTGCCCGAGGACGTGCGGCGGGACGCCCTCGAAGCGCACGCCCGCTTGGTCGCGCACGTGGAGAGGGCAGCGGAGAGCGGTCCGGAGAGCGCGAAGCTGGGCGCCGAGGTGCTCCGCGGGCTGATGGGCATCGGCGAGGCCATGGAGGTCGACCTCGACGACCTGGCCGCACGGGCCGAAACCGAGCGGGACCGGTTGCGGGCCAACCTGGCCGAGGCCACCGAGCGGCTGGCCCCGGGACGCGACCCCATGGAGTTCAGCCGCGAACTCACCCGTCGGCACCCCGACACCGACGGGGTCCTCGAAGCCGCCCGAACGTGGACCCGGATCGCCGTCGACTTCACCGAGGAGCGTCAGCTCGCGCCCTACAGCGACGGGGAGTGCCGAGTCGACGTGCCGCCGCCCGCCATGCGCTGGGCCACCGCGATGATGGTCTGGTCCGGGCCGTGGGAGCGGGACACCCCGTCCTTCTACTACATCACTCCGCCCGACCCGAAGCTGTCCGAGGCGGAGGCCGAGGAATGGCTGGAGATGTTCAGCCACACCACCCTGCCCGCGGTGAGCGTCCACGAGGCGGCGCCCGGCCACTACTCACACGGACGCGCGCTTCGCCGGGTCGCCAGCCCGGTGCGGCGGGCCCTGGAGTCCATGACCTTCGCCGAAGGCTGGGCGCACTACGCCGAGGAGATGTGCCTGGAGGAGGGCTTCGGCGAGTACGCCGCCGCGCGGCTCGGGGATCCCGAGTGGACGGCCGACCACTACGAGATCGGTGTCTGGCTGGAGGCACTGATCCGCGTCACCCGGCTGTCCGTGGCCATCGGTATGCACACCGGGACGATGACGGTCGGGGCAGCGGCGGAAAGGTTCTCCGAAGACACCCCGCTGCAGGGACCGTCGGCGCTGTCCGAGGCCCGGCGGGCGACCTTCGACCCCACCTACGGAAGGTACACGTGGGGCAAGCTCGAGATCCTGGCGCTGCGCGAGCGCGCCCGGGAACGGTGGGGGAGTGAGTTCACTCTGCCGCGCTTCCACCGCGCCCTGCTGGAACTGGGTTCGCCGCCGATCGGCCTGATCGGGGCGATCCTCGACGAATAGCGCGGGACCGGTTCCCACAGGCCGGTTCCCACGGGTGGGGAACCGGCCCAAGGCTCCCTCAGGCGCTTTCCGGCCCTTCACCGGGCAGCCCCAGTTCGTTCAGGGCCACCCGAACCCGGCCCCGGCCCTTCTCCAGGGCCCGCGCGGCCCGTCCGGCGTCCACCTCGGCCAACAGCGAGACCAGAGCGACCCGGGTGTCGCCGTCCGCCGCGGTCAGCGCCTCCGCGCACTCTTCCTCGTCCAGACCGGTGGCCTCGACCAGAATCGTCACCACCCGTCCGCGCAGCTTGCCGTTGGTGGCGTCCACGCCCACCATCAGGTTCGAGTAGGTCCGCCCCATGCGCACCATCACCGCCGTGGAGAACGCGTTCAGCAGCAGCTTCTGGGCCGTGCCCGCCTTCATGCGGGTCGATCCGGCGATCACCTCGGCCCCGGTCGCCACCCCCACGTGCACATCGGCACTCTGCGCCAGCGGAGCGTCGGGGTTCGCGCTGATGAGCACCGTGCTGGCCGAACACTCACGGGCCGCCTCCAACGCCCCGCCCACGTACGGGGTCCGCCCGCTCGCGGCGAGGCCGACCGCCAGTGACCCCGCGGGTAGCGCGGCCGCGTCCGTTCGGCCGGACTCCCAGTCGTCCTCGATCCCCTCCACGGCCCGCACGAGCGCGTCGCCGCCGCCCGCGTGGTGGGCCACCACCCACTCGGCGGGGACGCCGTAGGTAGGCGGAAGCTCAGCGGCGTCCTGGGCCGCGATCCGGCCCGATGTGCCCGCACCGAAGTAGTGGATGGGCGCACCCTTTTCCAAGGCGGCCACGCCCAGCTCCACCGCACGGGCCAGCTCCGGCAGTACCGCGTTCACGGCCGCCGCGACCGTGGTGTCCTCAGCGTTGATCTGGCGCAGGATGTCCAGCGCCGGAAGCAGGTCGATGTCGTACGTGCCCGAGTTACGGGCCTCGGTGGGCGCCCGCACGATCACGGCCTCACCGTTCTCCGGGCCTTCGGGGGCCTGTTCCCTGCCGCCGCGCACTGCGCTCTCCTGCTCCTGTTCGGTCCGCAACCGTGCTCGTCCTTCCGTCCGGTCGCGCCGGGCCGTTGCCCAGCGGACCACGGTGCCGACGCGCATAGCGGGTCAGTCGTGGTTTCCGTTGTCACTGTCGGTGGTGCTCCGTGCGGGGTCGCTCCGTCTGCGTCTGCGGTCGTCGTTGAGCCGCAGCCCCCGAACCGCCTCGTAGGTGGTCTCCAAGGCGGTCTTGCTGTCTGTGTAGCGGATCTGCGCCAGCCCCACGAACAGGCAGTCCACCACCGTGAGCTGGGCCAGCCGCGAGGCCGTGGCCCCGGAACGGAACATGGTCTCCCGCGCCGCGGTGGTGAGCACGTGGTCGGCGAAGCCGATGGACGAACGGGGATAGTTGGTGATCGCCACGGTTTCCGCGCCCCGCCGTCCCGCCTCGGACAGCGCCTGCACGGTGTCGATGGTCGTGCCGCTGTGCGAGATACCGATCGCGACGTCGCCCTTTTCCAACAGTGCCGCGCTGGTCAGCATCACGTGCGCGTCCGACCACGCGAACGACGCCAGGCCGATCCGGTGCAGCTTCTGTTGCAGGTCGGCGCCGACGAACGCGCTCGCGCCCACCCCGTACACGTCGATTCTGCGCGCGTTGGCCATGGCGCCGATGACCGTGTGCAGGACCTCGACGTCCAAAGCCGCGCCGGTCTCCTCCACGGCGCGCGCATCGGTGTAGGCGATCTTCTGGACGACGGTGACGAGGGTGTCGTCCGGGTTGATGTCGCTGGCCAGCTCGGGGGTGTTGGTCCGCGCGCCCCTGGCCTGACCTGCCTCGGTGGCCAGGGCCAGGCGCAGTTCGCGGTATCCGCTGAAGTCGATGGTGCGGCAGAACCGGATGACGGTGGCCTCGGACGTCGCACAGTCCTTGGCGAGCTGGGTGATGGAGGAGGCAGCGGCTCGTTCGGGGTCGTCGACGACCCGTTGGGCGACCCGCTGTTCGGCGGGGGCGAGTGAGGGGAGTAGCGATCTGATCCGGAGAACCGTTGTGGGGACCGGTGACGGAGGGCCGTCACCCCGGTCCGTGCGGTCACCAGACGGCTTCGGGATTTGCGCCATGGAGGAAAGTTTCTTTCGGTCGTGGTGCAGAGTCAACGCACCGACAGGAAAAACCGGGAGATTCAAGGATTTCAAGGGACGGCCTGCGCGGCAAGTACCCCCGTTCTGATTGCGGGATCCCAGCTCAAGCGGCACTCTTGAAGGCGGGGCGGCGCCGTCCCACCCGACGAACCGGTGCCCGCCTCACAGAGGGGATGGAGCTGTGTCGCTGTTCGACCCGCAGGAATCACGGGGCGAGGCGACCGCCGCACCCCCCTCCCAGGGCCTCTACGTCTGCCTCCTGGGCCACTTCACCGTCCAGGTCGACGGCGTACCCCTCCGCTTGCGCGGTGACCGGCGGCGCGCGCTGCTCGCCACACTCCTCCTGAACGCAGGGAAGGCGGTCCACACCGACGCCCTCATCGAGCGGGTCTGGGAGACCGGCGGGCAGGCCGCCCGCGGCGCACTCCAGGTCCATGTGGCACGGGCGCGGGCCCTCCTCGAGCAGCAGGTGGGACATCCGCTCATCCAGGGCGCCGACGGAGGCTACCGGATCGACCTCGAAGAGCACCGGTCCGACCTCCTGCATTTCCGCGGGCTGGTCCGTGCCGCCGACCACGCCGCGGCGCGGGGGGACCTCGACACCCACGCCGACCACCTCTCCCGGGCGCTGGGCCTCTGGTGCGGGCCGGTCCTGGGCGACGTCGTCGCACCCGTCCTGCACGAACGGGACGTCGCGGTGCTGGACGAGGAGCTGCTCCGCGTGGCGGAGCGGGGGTTCGGGGCGGCGCTGGCCAAGGGCGACCACGAGCGGGTCGCCGCCAGGGTCGCACGCATCGCCGCCGAACACCCGGAACGCGAACCCCTCATCCGGGTCCAGATGATCGCCCTCTACCGCTCCGGTCGACAGAGCGAAGCCCTGCGCGCCTATGCCCGGACCCGCTCGGTGCTGTCCGAGCGCCTGGGCGCGGACCCCGGTGCTGAACTTCAGGAGACCTTCCACGGCATCCTGCGCGGTGACCTGGACAGCCGCCTCGGCCACGGGCCGCTCGTCACCGGGCCGGGCGGTCTCGTCCCCCGGCAGCGTGCCCACCACGACACCCGGCCCTGCGCCGTCCGCGAGAGCCCCCGGCCGACCGAGGCCCTGGTCCCCGCCGAGCTGCCTGCGGCGCCCCGCGCCTTGGTCGGCCGTGCCGAAGCCATGTCGGAACTCGACCGCCTCGTCGATCCCTGCTCACCGGCCCCCGGCAGCGTCCTGGTGCGGGGACCGGCGGGGGCGGGCAGCAGCGCACTGGCCGCGCGATGGGCGCACTCGGTTGCCACGCACTTCCCCGACGGCCAGATCTACGTCAACCTGCGCCGCGCGGACGGCAGCCCGCGCGAACCCGGCGTGGTGCTGAACCGTCTCGTCCGCTCCCTGTCCGCCGACGCGGTGGACACCGGGAACCTGGACGACGGTTCCGCCGAGCCCGACGAGGCCGCCGCCCGGGCCCGCTCCCTGATGGCGGGGCGCAGGGTGCTGTTCCTGCTCGATAATGCCGTTACCGCCCGACAGGTGCGGCCGCTGCTGCCGGGCAGTCCGGGAAGCGCGGCGGTGGTGACGAGCCGCCACTGGCTCACCGACCTCCTGGTGCGGGACGGTCTGCGCGCCCTCCCGCTGGACGCCCTGTCCGAGGAGGATGCGGTCTCGCTGCTGGGTTCCCTCCTGGGCCCGGACCGCTGCCCGCCGGATGTGCTGCGCCGGCTCTCCGAACTCGCGGGCTGCCTGCCACTGTCCCTGCGGATGGCGGTGGCCTGGCTGGACACACACCCGGACCGGTCTGCGGCGGAGCTGGTTCGGCTGGTGGAGAGGGTGGACCCGGCGCAGGGCGTCTCGCCCACGGCCCGGATGGCCGCCGTGCTGCGCGCCGGGCCCCTGGGGGCGGGCACGGCCGCGGGGAAGTACCGACCGGGCTCCGACCACCGGGGCTGAGTCTCCGCCACCGCTCTTACGTGCGGCTTTCAGCCGGGAGGAGACCGACCGCACACCTGGAACAGCGACAATACGGACCGAACGGAAAATCCGGGTTCCGGTCCCGCCAATGGACGGTCGTGAGATCGACCAGATGTGCTTTGGGGGGTGCTCAGCGGTCTGATGAGTCGCTAGTGTCATGATCATGACGCAGAACAACGAGCCCAACCAGGACCCGGCGGGAACCACGCAGCACTTCCGCCGTTTCGTCGACGAGAACCCCGAGCCCGAGGTGGCTCCGCGGCGCCCGATCCTGCCGCTAGTGCTGGCTGGTGTCGGTGTCGTCCTCGCCATCGGCATCATCGTCGCACTGGTTATGGCCTTCTCATAGGACAAGTTGCATGAACCCCATCCGGGAGGCCGCAAGGACCCTTTCGGGTGGCGTTCGGTATGTGACGGGGACGACCCCTGGGCGACCCCACAACCGGTTCGCGACCACCCCGCGGCCCTGCTAGAGTTGTCTCCGTTGCCGCAGCGAGCCGGAAGCATTCCGGGGGTTCGGGCGGTGATCGGGCGTCATTAGCTCAGTCGGCAGAGCAGCTGACTCTTAATCAGCGGGTCCGGGGTTCGAGTCCCTGATGACGCACCACCCAAACGGCCCCGGCCGGACGGTTCATCCGTCCCGCCGGGGCCGTTGTCGTGCGCGCCCCCGCCCCGCTCCCGCGTCCGCCCAGCATGGCGTCGCGCGCGCCTTTTTCCAGTCCGGTGTTCTGGCGCACATCAGCCCGAAGATGGCTCAGGCTCCCCCGAAGTTCCGGTAGAGTTATCTCCGTTGCCGCAGCGAGCCGGAAGCATTCCGGGGGTTCGGGCGGTGATCGGGCGTCATTAGCTCAGTCGGCAGAGCAGCTGACTCTTAATCAGCGGGTCCGGGGTTCGAGTCCCTGATGACGCACCACCCAAACGGCCCCGGCCGGACGGTTCATCCGTCCCGCCGGGGCCGTTGTCGTGCGCGCCCCCGGTCGGTCCCTCGACCTCGGGTTCTCGGCATTCGGCCCCTCGACAGTCGGCATCTGGACATGGTGCCCCGTGGCCGCTCAGGGCCAGCTTCGTGGCCGCTCCGTGCCAGCTCCGTGGCCGCTCCGTGCCAGCTCCGTGGCCGCTCCGTGCCAGCTCCGTGTCCACAGCTTCTGTAGTGGCGGTGGAGATGGAGAGGCGGGGGTGGGGTGTTCTCCTGCGGTTGGGGTTGCCTCTCTGGGCTGGGGTTTGCCTTGTGGGCTGGGGTGTCCTCCTTTCCCGCCGCCCGATTGTGGCCGTCTCCGCTACGCGCCTCAAGGTCGTCGCCATCGAGCGCTTCGCGCATCAACGGCGCTCCGCTGCGACGGCGGGTTGGCGGCTATCGGGAAAGTTGTGTCCTGAACGTGAACCAGAGGAGGAAGTAGGAACTCTCTGCGGAAGCGGTGCTGCACGCAAAGATGAAGGATCTGGCCCTTCGG
>NZ_BAAHAR010000068.1:0-28157 GCF_054777395.1 Nocardiopsis oceani | reverse complement strand
TTGCACGGGCACCGTCAGATCACGCGGACCACGCAGTGGATCAGCCGGGATCGCTCTCGGGCGCTGCCGTTCATCCTCACCTGAAATCACTCAGAGTGACCAGTGCCCTGACTTTGAAATCGCCCTGACCTTGAGACAGTGGAGTCGAGACCCGGTACTTGCTATGGCAGGCCGGGTCTCTTCTTGTGTTGCCCTAAACCCAGCCCGGCACTTGCTATGGCATGCCGGGTTCTTTCTCGTACTGCCTCGATCCCACACAGCACGGCTCCCCGCACACCGCCAAGGTGAGCGGGGAGCCGTGCTGTGTGCGCGGACCTACTCGTCGTCCCCCGTGGCGACGGTGGCCCTGCGCTTACGGGCCAGGTGCAGGGCGGCGCCACCGACGCCCAACGCGGCGAGTCCGGCCGCGACCAGGCCGGCGAGCGCGCCACCGGTCACGGGCAGAGTGCCCGAGCTGGTGGTGTCGACCTCCACCGGGGTCTCACTCGGGGTGCTGGACTCATCGTCCTTGCCGCGGTCTTTCTCGCCGGGCTCCGGGGCACCTGTCCTCTCGAATACCGGGTTGCCGTCAGCACCGAAACCCACGCAGAGGTACCACACACTTCCGACCCGGATCACTTCGCCGAGCTCGACCTCGGTGCACTCCACGTCCTCGAGTTCGGCGCACGGGACAGCGGCCCCGTCACAGTCGGCCGGGGCCTCGTATTCGTGGGTCTGGTCGTGGACGGTGGTCCAGCCATCCTCACCGGGCATGTCGTGGTCCACGACGATGTGCACCCACTCCACACCTTCGGCCGTCCAGGAATCGGTATCGCCGGGTTCGGCCGCGGTGCCGTCGGCGATGACCGCCGTGCCGTCGTCGGAGTAGACGCTGTAGGTGTAGCCGTCAGCACCGGTCCCGAAGGTGAAGTCGCCTTCCATTCCCTCGCAGGTGCTGGTGACGGTCAGGTCGGACAGGACGTCCTCGGTCTCGTCCTCGACGCCGTTGTCCGCACCGTTGCCGAGATCGTCCTCCCCGTATTCGTCGCCGAAGTCTTCCTCTTCGTCGTAGCCTTCCTCTTCGGAGTCGGGCCCGTCGGTGACGGCCCAGAGCCACGTTTCGGCGTCTTCGGGGTCGGGCTGGCACTCGAGGACCGTGCCGTCGGCGAGGGTGACGGGATAGCCGGAGTCTGAAGGCTCGCACTCAACGCCCGGGGCGTAGGTGTCGGCGGCGGCCGGGGTGGCGGATAACGCCAGAGCCAGAGCGGCGCCCCCGGCGGCGGAAGTCAAAACACGGATAGACACTGGGGTCTCCAGGTGTGAGAAGACTGAGGGCCGTCGCCTGGAGCAAGGGTTGGCGGGGGCGGCCCGTGTGGACGTGAGACGCACCTGTGCCGTACTAGGTGTACGCGCCTGGGAGGTTATTTGCCTACGTGCGAGGCGACTGGTGCGAAGGAACACACCGCACCCGGCCGCGGGCGGTCGAGCCAGTATTCGTGTGCGTCGAACGGCACGATCTCCTGAGGGTCCGCAACGGGTGACCGTCGCCTCCCGGTGCCGGGTTCGGTAGCGTGAGCGGTCCCCGGGTGTGGGATCGCTCCCGACCGACTCGGGCGTCGCCCCACGCCACCGCCCCCTCCGGAGACCCCATGCCCACCTCTTCCGCACCGGCACGCAACTGGGCCGGGAACCTCACCTTCGCCAGCCCTCGGATCCACCGGCCCAGCAGCCACGACGAACTCTCCGCTCTGGTCCGGGACAGCCCGCGTATCCGGGCCCTGGGCAGCGGGCACTCCTTCAACGGGGTCGCGGACTCCGGGCACCACCTGGTCCGGCTGGACGCCCTCCCGCAGGAGATCGAGGTCGACGCTGAGCAGTCCACCGTGACGGTCACCGCCGGGACCCGGTACGCGGAGCTCGCTGCGGAACTGCACCGGCGGGGCTTCGCCCTCGGCAACCTGGCCTCGCTGCCGCACATCTCGGTGGCCGGGTCCTGCGCCACCGGAACCCACGGCTCCGGGGACGGGCAGAGGTGCCTGTCCGCCGCCGTGCGCGGGCTGGAGCTGATCGGTCCGGACGGCAAGGCCGCGTGGCTGAGCCGCGAGAGCGACCCGGAGACCTTTCCGGGGACCGTGGTTGCGCTCGGGGCCCTGGGCATCGTCTCCCGGCTCACCCTGGACATCGAGCCGACCTTCGAGATGTCCCAGCGGGTCCGGCTGGACGTGCGTCTGGACGAGGTGGCCGCCGACTTCGACGGGGTGTTCGGCTCCGCCTACAGCGTCAGCCTGTTCACCGACTGGGCCGGGGACACGGGCCGGGTGTGGCTCAAGCGCCGCGTAGGGCAGCCCGAGGGCCCCTGGAGCGGGGGCCGCCCCGCGAGCGGCCCGGAGCACCCGGTGCCAGGGATGCCGCCCGAGCCCGCCACCGAGCAACTGGGCGTGGGCGCCCCGTGGTTCGAACGCCTGCCGCACTTCCGCCCCGAACTGCCGCCGAGCGCGGGCGAGGAGCTCCAGTCGGAGCTCTACCTGCCGCGCGAGGCGGCCCCGGAGGCCTTCGCGGCGCTACGCGGCATCGGTTCCCTGGTGGCCCCCGTGCTGTACATCGCCGAAGTGCGGACGGTGCGCGCCGACGACCTCTGGCTGAGCCCCGCCCACGGACGGGACTCGGTGACCTTCCACTTCACCTGGCACCGGGAACCGGACGCGGTGGCTCCCGTGCTCAAGGCGGTGGAGGAACGGCTCGCTCCGCTGGGAGCCCGTCCGCACTGGGGCAAACTCACCACGCTGGAGCCGCGGAGCGTGATCGGTGGATACGAACGAGCGGCCGACTTCGCCGGTCTCCTGGAGCGCTTCGACCCGGCCGGGAAGTTCCGCAACGCCTTCACCGACGACTACTTCCCACGGGGCTGACCGCTTCAGGGTTGGTTGCCTCCCCGGTCAGTCGAGCGGGCCCTCGAAGCGCAGGTGTTCGTCGTGGTGGTCGATCTCGACGGCCAGGTGTTCGGCGCTCTCGGGGACGGCACACCACATGGGGAACTCGAAGACCCCTTCGTGTTCCTCACCGAGGCGTTCGTCCGTGTCCGCCGCCGAGGTCTCGCCGTCCACCTCGCACGTGACGTCCAGGTTCACGAAGCCGAACATCCGTCCCAGCCGCGGCACGGTGACGGTGAGTTCGAAGTCCGCCCGGCCGGGTTCGGTCAGGGTGACCTCGTGGACGAGGTAGTGCACGTCGGCGTTGTTCCACCACTGGAACTCGTGCTCGTAGGCGCCCCTCGGGTGGGAGACAGCGATGGCGCTGTCGAAGTCGGCGGTGTGGGCGCCCGAGCACCCGGTGAGGGACAGCGCAAGCGCCAACGGAACCACAGCGTACGCGGAGGGAGTGCGCATGTACCCGATGCTATGGCCCGGCGTGCGCCGGTCCGCCCCCGCCTACCCCACGGGCACCTGTCCGTTCAGGGGGACTGCGACGGGATCTTGGGGCCGTGCCACTCGCAGACCATCACTGTGGCGTCGTCCTGCAAGGCGCCGTCGTGGTGTTCGAGGACCGCGTGGACCAGTCGCCGCAACGTTTCTGGGACGAGCATCCCGTCGGCGGTGTGCCGGATAATGAAGCGCACGAACCGCTCGCTGCCGAACTCGCTTCCGTCCGCATGCCCCTCGGTGATGCCGTCCGTGTAGAACAGGATCCGGTCGCCGGGCTCCAGCCGCTCCTGACAGAGGGTGCTGGGCAGCCCCAGATCCATCCCCATGGGGTGGGTGGGCGGGCATTCCAGCTCGGTCACCCACCGGCCGCCGCGGATGAGCATCGGTGGCAGGTGTCCGCGGTTCACCCAGGAGAGCAGCCCGGTCCCGGTGTCCAGCTCGGCGAGGATCCCGGTGGTGTAGCGGTTGTGGCCGAACTGTTCGACCAGGATCCGCTCGATCCCGTCCCCGGTCTCGACGAGCCCGGAGCCGTGGCGGCGCAGGTTCCGGCAGGCGGCGACCGCCAGGTTCGCGGTCAGTCCCGCGGCGTTGTCGTGGCCCATGGCGTCGAAGATCGCCAAGTGGACGGATTCGCCGGTGAAGGCGTAGTCGAAGGCGTCGCCGGCGTTCTCGTAGGCCGGTTCGGTGTTGGCGGCCACGGTCACCGAACCGTTCGAGAAGCTCAGCGGCGGGGTGAGGGCCCACTGCATCTCCGCGGAGACCGTCATGGGGCGGTCCCGGATGAGGCGGGAGTAGGAGTCGCTCTGAGTGCGCTTGGTAACCAGCAGCAGGCCGATCTGCGCCGTCAGGTCCTCCACCAGACCGTAGTCGGGCTCCGAACCCCGGTCGGTGTCGAACCGCAACACGCCGAGGCGTTCGGTGCCGTTGAGGATCGGTATCCAGTGGCGTTCGCGGTCGCCGGACGGGGCGCTGTGGCCGTGCTCCTTCCGGAAGGCCCGGCCCGCCAAAGTCCCCTCGATACTGAGGTCTTCGCCGCCCCTATGGGCGTTGTCCCCGGCGCCGGTGACCTCCCGGAGCACTTTCTGTTGCAGGTCGCTGACGTACACGCGGGCGTGGTGGAAGCCACCACCGGCGGTGTACCGGTCGACCAGGTGCGGGATGTCCTCGAAGTTGGACCGTTGGCTGGCTCGGACGAGGTCGGCGAGCGCTCGCGCGCCGTCGTTCGCTGCCGAGGGGCGTTCTGCGGGGGGAGGGCGCGCTTTCTCCGCGCCGGTGCCTGGTCCCTGTTCCGGTTCCCGTTCGCGCGGGGCCGGAGGGCCTTCGAAACCGTGCTTCCGTTCGCCACCGCGATTCATGAGCACTATGTTCCCGAAAAGCACAGAGGGAACACCGGTAGGCCGCCGGGGTCTCACTCCCAGGCGAGGCGGCGGGCCGTGGACACCTCCACCGGGGAGCTGCCGAAGTGCGCGGACAGGAGCACGCGACCCTCGTCGGTGTGGGTGTGGACCACCCGTCCCCGGCTGATCCACAGGTTCCACGCCGCCTCGAAGGCGTTGGCCCCCTTCCGGTTGCGGGCCAGCACCGCGGGCACCGCGTGGTAGGCGGCGCTCAATGGTCCATGCTCCGCGGGAACGTAGCGGGGCGCCAGGTAGCGGGGGTTGCCCAGCAGCGGTCCGAGGACGTCGTCGAGCGCCTCGGCGAACAGCTCTGAAGCCTCCGGGTCGGCGAGCGTGAACCGGTACACGCCGTCGGTGTCCACGTGGATCCGAACCCGCTCCGCGCCCGCCCGGGAGCGGCCCGCGTTGTGCAGGGCGTCGGCCACGGCACAGGCGTAGCGGGCCGTCTCCACCGGCAGGGCAGCTTCCCGGCGGAACTCCGCACACTCTCTCCGGCGCCGCAGCCACGACCACACCGCGCCCGCTCCGAAACAGAGGGCCGGGACCAGTAGCCAGGGCGCGACCACCGCCGTGACCAGGCAAGCTGCTGTCGCGAGTGCCAGAAACACCGCCGCCGCGGGCGGGCCCGCTCCGCCCGGAATCTCGACCCCGTCCGGCCCGGTCAGTACCCGGGGCGGGGACGGCGGTGCCAGGTCCACACCCGCCGACTCCACGCCCGCCGACGCGTCGGCGCCCACCGTGTCCGTGACCCCGGCGTCCGTGCCCACAGCGGCGTCCCGGTCCCCGCGTACCCGGAGGGTGGTCAGCAACCGGTCCTGGTACCCCTCGCCGAGCCGCCACCGGTTGCGGGTTCCCTCCCGGTCGGCGGCGCGCTCCAGCATGCGCGCGTTCACCGCTTTCGGTTCGGCGGGCGGCTCGTACGGGGACAGCTCGGGGTCCACGTGCGCGACCCCGCTCATCACCTCGCCGTCGGCGCTCACCCCGAGGTAGCCCTCGTGCTTGCGCACGAACCTGCCCCAGTCGGCCGCCCCGCGCGGGTGTTCGTGGCTGACGCACACCACCGTCCAGGTGTGCGCGGTCTTCTCCGGCCAGTCCGGGTCCAGCCGCAGTGCCCGGCCCCGGCTCTGCACCACGGACGTGGGGGTGGTGGCGGTGGTCAGGTCCACCACGGTGTTCACCCCCCGCGCGTCCCACCCCTCTCCGAGGAGCGCGCGCGTGCCCACCAGCACCTGGGAGCAGCCGGACTCCAGGAACCGCGTCACCACGCCCACCCAGGTGCGCGAGGTCCAGGCTCCCTCCACCACGTGCAGGCCGTCGGTCTCGCGGACGGATAGATCCATCCCGGGCAGTTCCTCGCGGGCGAAGTCCAGGAACGCGGCGCTGGTACCCGGACCGGTCGCAACGGTGCGCCCGGTGACCAGTACCGGGTCCAGTGCCGCGGTGCGCGGGTCGGCGGCGAGCTGGCCCACCTGGAGCCAGGCCGAACCCGCATCGTCCGCGAGCACACCTCGGAGTGCGGCGGGTGCGCGGGCGGAGGCGCGTTCGTGGTCGCACAGGACGAGGGCACGCAGCCGGGGTCCCACCGCATCCTTCTCGGCGGCGAGGATCTCCACGGTGGCCAGCGACTTCGCGGCGCTGCGCGCGAGGACCCGGTCCACGGGGGAGGCGCCCCGGCGGATGCCGTTCCGGGTCAGGTGGTAGCCCACGGACGGCAACGCTGCACGGATACGCTGGCGGGCCTCGTCGTCCCGCTCGGAGTCGGGGACGAGGCAGTGCTTGGCGTAGTCGCCGATCAGCGCCGTCCAGTCCTCGGCCCGGGGAGGGTGCCGGTGCCGTTCGTGGAGGCGGGCGCCGTCGGGCGGCGCGATGAGTCCTTGGTGGTGCAGGCGCAGCACGGCGTCGGTGAGTTCGGGGTCGCGGGCGGCGAGTGTGGTCCATCCGATCCGGCCGCCCTCCCGGGTGTCCCTGGAGACGAAGCGGGCGTCCAGCCAGGGGAGGAAGTCGGTGGTGGCGAACCCGGGGGCGAGCAGGTCCGTGCACATCGCCTCGAAGCGCGCCCCTTGCCCGGCCAGGTACTCGTGCTCGGTCAGGGTGGGTTCGGTGACGTAGGCGAGTTCGGCGAACGGTGCCAGGTACCCGTCCCTGACCAGCGCGGGGATGGACGCCCCGGTGACGGGAGGGCCGAAGAGCCGGTCGACCAACTTCTTCTCCGCGGCCGTGAGGCTCCCGGCGGGGGTACCGGTCAGCCCGATCACGCGGGCGTCGGGGAGTTCGTCGAGGATCTCGGCGAGCAGGCGCCCCCACACCTGGAGGAGGTGGTGGCACTCGTCGAGGAGGAGGGTCAGCGGCCCCGCTCCGTGCAGCGCGTCCACCAGGGCCCGCCCGTTGGCGTGCAACCGGTCCCGGACGGGGGTGGCTGAACGCCCTTCCTCGTCGGTCTCGGCGTCCGGGTCGAAGACGGCGAGGGACTGGTAAGTGAGGACGTTGACGGCGTGGCCGAGGTCGCGGTCGCTCCCGGCGGTGCAGTCGGCGGGCCTGTTGAAGGCTTCCCAGTGCCGGACCCACTGGCCTTGGATGGCGGTGTTGGGTGCCAGGACCACGGTCCGGCGGCCCAGTCGGCGTGCGGCCTCCAAGCCGACGAGGGTCTTACCGGAACCGGGCGGCAGCACGATCCACGTCCGCCGCCCGCCGCCGCGCCAGCGTTCGTCCACAGCCGCGAGCGCTTCGCGCTGGTAGGGGCGGAGCTCGCCCGGCCAGACCGCGGTGGCCAGCGGTGGTGCCGTCTCTGACATCCACCCAGCTTAGGTCGGCCCGTCCTGAACCCGGGCGGCGGAGGCGGCCCCGTCCCTTCCGGTGGCAGCTGGCCGGTCCCTGACCCCATGGCCGGCGGCCGGGACCGACCCTCCCTCACTCCGAACGCAGCCCATCCGGGCGCATCGTCCGCAGCAGTGCGGGCACGGCGAGCAGGGTCGCGAGGAACACCGCGCCGGTGCCAGCACCCGCGATGAGCAGGACGGCTGTCAGGTCGAAACCCACCGGCAGCCCGGTCAGCCCCATGAGAGCGGCTCCCAGGGCCGTTCCCACGGCGGTCGCCACGGCGATACCCAACAGCACGGGCAGCGCCGTCTGCCACAGCACCGAGGCCACCAGGGTGCGCCGCCGGGTACCGAACGCGGTGAGGACCGCGTGCACCCGTTTGCGTTCGCGGACCTGCTCGATGGTGCCCACCAGCATCCCGGCCGCGACCAGCACGACGGCGGCGACCGCCCCGGCGAGCAGCATGTCGCGGATTCCGTCCAGGGGCGAGGCGGTCCCGGGACTGTCGTAGAAGACGACCCGGGCCAGCGGGTCCATAGCGGTCGCGGTCGCCCGGACCTCTTCCTGCATCTCCGGGACCGTGTGGTCGACGCGGAGCCAGATGCCGGTGCTGGCGTCCCCTCCGGAGAGCTCACCGCCGGAGACCTCGGCCCCGGAGGCGGCCGCCGCCTCCGGGGTGGCGAGGACGACCTCTGCATCCGCGCTGTCGGCCGGCACGATGACCTCGTCGACCGGGGTGAACTCCGGTACTTGCCAGAGCGGGGTGTCGTCCTCCGGGTCGCTGGCGGAGACAGTGTCGCCGGGGGTCAGCTGCTCGGACTCGGAGAACGCGTCACCTGGTGAGCACCCCGGTAGGTCGGCCATCCGCGTCAGCGTGGAGCAGTCCGCGACCCGCAGGGACGCGTGCCCGTCCGCGCCGAAGCTCCCTCCGCTACCGGTGAAGGCGAGCGCCGCCTCGACCCCCGGAGTGTCCTCGAAGCGCGCGCCCGGGTCCCCTTCGGCCCTCAGCGGAAGGTCTGCTGTCAGGTTGAACCTTTCGCCGCCGAACTCCGCGTCCTCGTACGCCTGTGCCGCGAGAACTTCGGCGGGGATCTCCATGTCGGCCTCGGCGCTGGCGAACAGGCCCTGGAGCGCGATAGCCCCAGCCACGGTGACGACGATCCCGCTCACCGCGCGCACCGGGCCACCGCCCCCGTTACCCAAGCGCCGCAGCGCGAGCTGGAGCGAGAGCGGGCCTCCGGAAGCCCGGCCGAAGAGCCGGTCCAGGAGCCAGGGCAGGACCGCGGTCGTGCCCAGGAGAACCGCCAGGACACCGAAGGCGACCACGGGCGCCCACATCACCCCGTGGAGGCTTCCGTCGAGCCCGTGGACGAGCAGGGCGGCCCCGAGAGCCAGCAGGGCCAGGCGCCACCACAGCCGTTGCCGGGGGCGCTCGGCACGGCGCACCACCCCGAACGGTTCGACGACCACGTTGCGCAGCGCCGCCTGGGCGACCCACAACGACAACAGGGGCACGAGCAAGAACACCAGCGCCCCCAGCACGGGCCGCGGCACCACGTCGGTGGCGAACACACCCGAGGCGATCGGCACGACCTCCACCACCGGGCGTCCCACCAGGAAGAACACGACTCCGAGCACGAGCCCCGCCAGCGTCCCGACCAGGGTCTCTCCGGAGGCGATCCGCCGGGTCGCGGCGCGGTCCGCGCCCATCAACCGCAGCGCGGCCAACCGCCGGTCGCGCTGTTCACCGCCGAACCGCACCGCCGCCGCGAGGAACACCAGGGCCGGGGTGAGCATCACGACCGTCCCGACCACGCCCAGGAGCAGGATGACGGGCTCGTCCTGGCCGGAATCCGGCTCGCCGCCGTAGTGGGTCAGGCGCGTGCCCCGCTCCTCGTCCAGGTCCTCGCTACCGGTGAAGTGGGCCAGCTCCTGCGGTCCGCCCAGCCCTTCGGGGCCGATCTCCCCGACCACTTCGGCGTCGAACCGGCGCTCGAGGACCTCGTGCTCCGGGTCCTCCAGGAGGTCGGCCAGGGCGGGGGAGACGACCATCTCGCCGTCGCCGGGCAGGGCCTCGACCCCGGGGGGCAGCGGCGCGTCCGGCCCTTCCGGATGGACCACCCGGCCGGTGATATCTTCGTCGAGGTACCAGCCGTCGGCCACCGCGGACAGCAGGGTGTCGTCGCCGGCGGGCGGTTGCGGGTGCTCGGCGACCTCGTAGTCGAGGCGGTCGGCGGCCCGCTCCGCGCGGTTGTCCAGGATGGTCGGCAGCGAAGCGCCCAGGAGCAGCATCGCCGCGGCCAGGCCCACGCCCACCGCGGTGAGCAGGGTGCGCAGCACGCTCTCCCGTCCGCCCGTCATGGACAGGCGGAGCCCAATCCGGAGATCGTTCAGTGCGGAGGGCCGGGGTTCCCGGTGCGGCCTCGTGGAGTGCTCGCCGCGGCTCACCGGGACCCTCCCAAGTCACGGGTCCGGCCGTCGCGCACGATCACCTCGCGGTCGGCGTAGGCGGCGACCCGCGGCTCGTGCGTCACCAGCACCACGGCCGCCCCGCTCTCCCGGGCGGCATCGGTGAGGAGACGGATGACGCGCTCACCGTTCAGCGAGTCCAGCGAGCCGGTGGGTTCGTCGGCGAACACCACGCGCGGCCGGGTGATGAGGGCGCGCGCCACACCCACCCGTTGGCCCTGGCCACCCGAACACTCACCGGGGCGTTTGGCCGCCACGTCACCCACGTCCAGCCGGTCCAGCCAGCGGGTCGCGGACCGTTCGGCACGGCGCCGGGACACCCCGCCCAACCGCAGGGGAAGGGCGACGTTCTCCACGCAGGAGAGTTCGGGAACGAGCTGGCCGAACTGGAACAGGAAGCCGAACTCGCCACGGCGCAGGGCGCTGAGCCGGGTGTCCGGGGCACCGATGAGGTCGATGCCGTCGTAGTCGATCTCGCCCCCGTCCGGGCGGACCACGCCGGCCAGGCAGTGCATGAGGGTGGACTTTCCGGATCCGGAGGGGCCCATGACGGCCACGATCTCGCCCTCGTGCAGGGACAGGGACGCGTCTTGGAGGGCCTGCGTGAGGCCGAACGACTTGCTCAGTCCCGAGGCGGTGATGAGTGCTGCACCGGTGTTCCCGGGTCCGGCCTGCCCGGGCGTGCTCGAGAGCAGGGGGTCGGAGGTCATCGGCGGACCACCTCCCCGGCGAGGTCGTTGAGCCGGGCCGCGGTCAGCTCCAGCCACCGGAGGTCGGCCTCCATGTGGAACAGGGCGTGGTCGCAGATGAGCTGTTCGGCGAGGTCCCCGTTGGCCTTGCGGCGGGTGAGGACACGCATCTGCTTCAGGTGCTCGGCCCGCTGGATGTCGAGGACGTCGTCGGCGGACCGGTCGGTGAGCAGCGCGAGCACCACCTTGGTGTACAGGGTGCTCTGGAGGTAGGGCTCGGGGTTCTCCGGTTGGGCCAGCCACCGCGCGACGTCGGTGATCCCGGCGTCGGTCACGGCGTAGCGCTTGCGTTCGGGGCCCGCCCCGGGTTCCACCGACTCCACCTCGACCAGTCCGTACTTCAGGAGCCGGGAGAGGGTGGCGTACACCTGGCCGTAGGCGAGCGGTCGCTTGGTGGCGAAGCGCTCGTCGTAGGCCCGTTTGAGGTCGTATCCGTGTTGGGGCCGCGTTTCCAGTAGTCCGAGGAACGTCTGACCGAGTGACATGGGGCTCACTATACACACGGTGTATACCCCATGTGTATAGCTGGCCGGAGCCGGACAGCGCCAAGGGCCCTGACCGGTGTGGCCAGGACCCTTGGCGGAGACGGCGGGGCGGGAACGGACGGTTTCAGAGAACAGGGCTCAGGCGGCCGGGACCACCGTGTGCCCGCGTACCGTGGCGACCAGGAACACCAGCGCGGCGGCCACCGCCGTAGCCAGCATCACCGCTGCCATGCTCCCGAGCGTGGCGGCGCCGGTCATCCCTGCGGTCGCGGCCAGCGCCGAACCCACGCCGAACTGGAGTGTCCCCAGCAGGGCGGAGCTGGTCCCGGCGATCTCGGACGGCTGCCCGGACAGGGCCAGCGCCGTCGCATTGGGCGAGATGAGCCCGGTGAAGACCATCATCACGAACAGCGCGGCCGTGACGGTCACCAGGTTGGCCCAGTCGGTGGCGGCGAGAGCGGCCAGGACCAGCACGGAGACGATCGCACCCAAGAGACCCAGACCAAGGCGGCGGCGCAGCTCCATCCGCCGGATCAGCGCCACGTTGACCTGGTTGCCGAGGATCATGCCGAGCGTGGTCACGCCGAAGATCAGGCTGAACTGCTGGGCGCTGGCCCCGAGCTGGGCCTGCGACACGAACGAGAAGGCCGAGATGTACGTGAAGCTCATCCCGAAGCTCAGCGCGAGGACCATGGTCGGCGCGATGAACTTCGGGTCGCGCAGCAGTAGCGCGAAGGTGCGGACGAGGACGCGCGGGTCCTGTCGTTGCCGCTTCTCCACGGGCAGGCTCTCCGGCAGGGCGAAGTGGACCAGGGCGAAGGCCGCCGCCCCGGCCAGCCCCAGCACCCCGAAGATCAGCTGCCACGGGCCGAACAGCAGCAGTTGACCGCCGAGGACCGGGCCGAGCATGGGTGCCAGGCCGGTCAGCAGCATGAGCCGTGAGAAGAAGGTCGCCGCTGTATCGCCGTGGAACACGTCCCGGACCACCGCACGCGAGACCACCAGCCCGGCCGCCGCGGACAGGCCCTGGAGGAAACGCAGGACCATGAACGCTTCGGCCGAGTCCACGAACACGATCGCGAGGGTCGTCACGGTGAACACGGCGGTCCCCGCCAGTAGCGGTGCCCGGCGGCCCCAGCGATCGCTGAGCGGGCCCACGACCAGCTGTCCGAGGGCCAGGCCGGCCATGACCGCGGTCAGGGTCAGCTTCACTCGGGCCTCGCTGGCCCCGAGGTCCCCGGCGATCTCGGGGAGCGCCGGAAGGTAGAGGTCGGTGGCGAGCGGGCCGATGGCCGACAGGACACCGAGGACGAAGACGAGCAGGACGACGGAACGGCGCGGCGTCGCGCCGACGGCGTCCGCGTGGCTGTTCTGGCGCGCGTTCGGGCGCACGGCGGTAAGGCTCACGAGCTCTCCAGAGCATGGGAAGGTCGGGTTCGACCTGGGGGCGGGTGTGCGGCGCCGTGAGCCACCTTCGGGTGGGGCACCTCATGTGTGTCCCAAGCGGGGACACTCCGCGTGCAACGGATGCCCCCCGAAGGGCAATCCCCGCTTGACCCGGCTTGGCCGGTGATCCGAACCACAGCCCGAAAGCCCCTGCCAGTGGGCGTTTCCGGGCTCCGTGAGGGCGCTCACCCTGGGCTTGCCGCACCGACCCGACGGTCCGGTAGGTGACTCGGTCACCTACCGGAGACCGCCGCCAGCCCATGGTCGGTGCGGCCGTTCGTCCCGCGGGCCCGGTGAGCCCCGCAGTCCCGTACGCTCCGCAGTTCCGTTCGCTCTTCCGTCCCCGTGATTCCCGGGGTCAGCCCCGTGAGCCCCGGATGGCCGGGGTGTTCAAGTGCGGCTGTCCGGCCGGTGCAGCGGGGCCGGATCCGGCGCTTGCTCCGCTCCCGATTCCCGCAAAGCGCGAAGGCGGGCGTCCTCCTCGGCACGGGCGGCGCGGCGGAGGCGGTGCCAGGACGTGGCCCAGCGGAGGCGTTCGCCCTCGTCGGTGCCGACGCAGGCGGTCACGAAGGCCATCAGGAACACGTATCCGGGCAGCTCGGTGCCCTCGAGGGCGCGCTGGAACTTGGCGGCGCTGACCACACCGCCGCACTTGTACTCCAGCTCCAGGTACGACCAGTCTCCGGCCCAGGCGAGGTAGCGGCGCATGGTCAGCAGGAACTCCGCGGGGGAGTCCGAGTTCATGGGGTCGGGACGCTGCTCCGGCTCCGAGCGTGCGGTCTCGGCCGGGCGCCCGGAATCTGTGGAGGGTCCAGCCGTGGCGGGGGACGCCGCCCCGGTGGAGGGCACGGGCCCGGAGGGGACGCGGTCCAGCCCACAGTCCTTGAGGAGTGAGCGGTTGGGACCGGTCGGTTCGAGGACGCCCGGGGCACTCACACGGTCTCCTTTTCGGCGGTCGAGAAGACGGCCAGGGTCATGAGAAAAGTGGTCCGGCACCACCGCGGGGAGGGTGCGGAAGAGGGGGTTCGAGGAAGGCCGAACGCCGGGGGTCGGTGCGGGCGGGAACTCCCACCGATCGGTTAAGGCGAAATCTACCGGACGAAGTCGGTGCGGGGAAGCGCCTGGTGTCCAGGTTTGTGGGAGGCGTGCGTCTCTTTCCGACACGGTCCCTTCGTCACGTGCTGTCCCGTTCGGGATTTTTCCCAGAAAGCGGACCAAAGGTGATCTTTGGCCCCAGGAAAAACGTCTGCAATGCCGGGAACTTTCTTTTCCCTGTTCACTCGGGCGCGGGTGGGGAAATGATCTTTTGGCCGCGGGAAATGCCTGGTCCGAAATTCGCAGTTGCGGGTGACCGTAACTAAGAGGGCGGGGCTTGCGGGGCCCACCAGAGGGCGGTGGCGTCGTCGCTGCCCTTACCGCGCGGATACCGCTCGCGGGTCGGATCCGCGGCCTCCAGCGCACGGACCCGCTCCAGCAGTGCCCCCGGCCCTCGGTCCCGGGCGAGGCCGAAGGCGCCTTCCCACGTCAGGTCCCCGAACACCTCCACCGAACGGGTCGCACCGTCGCTCATCGCGAGGAACGCGCCCATCGGCAGCATCCCGGTCAGTGCCTCGTCCGCCGCCCTCGGGTCAGCCCCCGCCGTCCAGAACCCGCCGGGCACATTGCGCCACTCCCGGATCGCGGTCCCCGGTCCCGCTTTGGGGCGCAGTTCGTCCAGTCTGGTGTCGGCGACCAGTCGGACCTTGCCGTCCTCCTCCGCGAGCAGCACCGAGTCGGACAGCACCAGGTACTCGAGCGTGTCGCCGCCGATCCGGACCGCCACCACGGTCGCCGAGGGTGTCTCCTGGTTCCGGAGGTCGCACGTCCCCTCGTGCGCGGCGGACACGAACGCGATCGCCTCCGCCAACGCCTCCCGGAGGGGCGCCCCGGAGTCCACACCGGCCAGTAGAAGGGCGCCGAGCCGCCGCGTGAACCAGGCCACCCCGTGTGCGCAGCCGTTGTCCACGTCGCTGGGGGCGCTGGCGCCGTCGAGCAGGACCGCGGCGGTGTCGGTGACCGCGACGAAGTCCTCGTTCGGGTGGTCGGCGCGTCCGGGTTCGGTGGCGAGGAGAAAGGGCACGGACACCCTCTTACCCGTCCCGAGCCCGGACACACGGAAGGGCCCCGCGTTCTCGAACCGCTCCTGGACTGCTCTTCGGAACGGTTCGTGCGGGGCCCTCGGGCACGAGTGTGCGACTCAGCGCACGACCACGGTGGCGTGCACGTCCAGGTGGCCGTGCTCCCACAACCAGTCCATGGCGGCCAGGCTCACCCGGGCGCAGCCCTTGGAAGCGGGCTGGGCCGGGACGCTCGGGTATCCGTGCACGGCGATGCCGCCGTTGAAGTACTTGGGCTTGTACAGCGCCCCGTAGGGACCCGGGTCCCAGTCGTCGACCTCGCGGAAGACCTCGTAGGTGCCCGTCGGCGTGGTGGCGATTCGCTCCGAGCCGTCGGAGCCCTCGTAGGGCTCGCCGGAACCGGTGGAGGTGTGGATGACGCTCTCCACCTCGCCATCGGTGACGACCAGCAGCAGCTGCAGCTCCAGGTCGATCTCCACCGCCGAACCGGACTCCGTGGTTGCGGACGGGACCGCCCCCTCCTCGAGTGCGGCCCTGGTGTCGGGGCCGACCACACCGTCCCGGTCGATCCCGGCGGCCTTCTGCAGCGCCAGCACGGCGTGCTCGGTGTGCAGGCCGAACTCGCCGTCCGCGCCGTCGATCCAGTAGCCGAGTCCGGCGAGCTGTTCTTGTAGCGCGGTCACCTGGGCGCCGGAGTCACCCGAGCGAAGGTCCTCGGTCACCGCCGGTGCGCTGGGCGCGCTGGGCGCGTGGGCCGAAACGGGGGCCGCGGCGGTCGTGAACGCGGCCGAAACGGGCGCGGTCGCCGTGGGTGCGGCCTGCGCGGGAGCGGCCAGCAGGGCCGCACCAACGGCCAGGGCGCAGGTCGCACCGAAGGTGAGGGTGGTCGTGCGGAGGGGGTGCCTGTCGCGGAGTGATCGAGGGGAAACCATAAGCTCCATTTACCCACAAGCTCGGCACTGTCCCGGATCCGGGTCGGTGCGGAATCCCGCGGCCGTCTCGGTGGAGCCCAAGGTGCGGTGACACGTCACGGTGGTCATCGGAGACTCAGTCCGTCCGCTCCGGTGCGCGGTCGCGCAGGGAGCACGCCACCTGGGCCAGCGCGCGACAGCGGGCGAATTCCACGGGCGTGAACGGCACGCCCACGCGGTAGACGGTCAGGGCGCCGCCGCCGGGCGAGGGCAGGGTCATGGCAGTACCGGAGAGCTCCTCGCGGGGCGCGTGACCGTCTGAGGAACCGGTGTGGCGCACGTCCTGGGCGGCGGCCAGGGCGAGGAGGCAGCGCTCCAGGTCTGCCGCGCCGGTGACCAGCGCGTCCACCATGGTGAGGGTCCGGCTGGTGGTGTCACTGAGCTCGTGGACGTCGGCGGTCCGGACCACGGCGTCGCGCCCTCCGGCGTCCCGCACGGCCCGGTGGAGGTCGGCCTCGCCGATGGTGGCGGGGCGCTCACGAAGAACTCGTCGACGGCGTCGGTGCCGTCGGGGTGGACCTGCATCAGGCGGATATCGACCCCGAGCGCGGCGAACCGGCCGGTCAGAGCGGCTAGCCCGCCGGGCACGTCGGCGACGGTGACCCGCACGCTCCAGAGCCGGTCCTCGACGGGGGAGGCGGAGCGCGGGTGTTCGGGCGCCGTCGCCCGGTTGGTGTCCTGGCGGCGTGTCCGGCGGTGCCGGTGCCAGCGGTGCAGCGCGGAGAACGCGAGGAGAAGGACCCCCAACGCGATCAGGGTCCGCATACCGCTGTCGCTGTGCCCCAAGGAGACCACCACCAGGTGCGCCGCGCCAGCGGCGAACAGGAGTGTCCCCATCTCCAGCACCTCTCGGCCGAAGAATCCGTGGCGGTCGCCGGTTCCATGGCTGCTACTGGAAACGTCCATGCCTTCGACGGTGCCAATCCGACGTTGCGCCCGATCGTTGTTCTGTGTCGAGGCTGTAACGACGGAGAGTGATACCCCTCACGAATTTGCGCACTCTTTGTGGTTGATATTGAACACAGGGTAGCTGGCGTCCGTATGCAGGAGTGTCCGCGGAGATCTCGCGGTCGGTGACATACGGGGGAAACCAGGTGACGAGAACAGCGACGAGGCGGATCACGGCAGGCGCGGTGGCGGCAGCGGCCGGGATTCTGGTGGCGACGCAGGGCACGGCCGCGCACGCCGGCGAGGAGGTCCCCGAGCCGGACATGTTCACCAGCGAGTTCTGGGCCGAGGCTACGCCCGACGAGGTCGTCGACGACGAGGGGAACCCGGTCGACGGCGAAGAGGGCGCCTGGGGATCGTTCGAGTTCCGGCTCAACAGCGATGCGGACGTCATCTGCTACGACATCGCGCTCACAGGTGTCACCCCGCCCTACGAGAGCCCCGCCAAGACCGCGACCCACATCCACGAGGCCGCAGACGGTGAGTTCGGCCCGCCGCGCCTGGCCTTCCCGGACCCCGTGGACGACGGTGACGGAGTCCTGCGCAGCTCCGGCTGTATGCAAGGACCGTTCACCACCGGCCTCGAGGGCGACGACGGCAACGACACCGGCCTGGGCTTCACCGTGGCCGAGATCGAGGACGACCCGGCGAGCTACTACGCCGACACCCACACCGCCGACTTCCCGGCCGGTGCGGTCCGCGGCCAGCTCGTGGACCACGGCTACGGCGGCTACGACAAGGGTGACAAGGGCAAGGGCGGCATGGGCTCCCTGCTGCCCGGATCGTCCCGGTAGTAGGACCTAGGCCGAGGCCGAGTAGACGGCGTCGCGGTGACTTCGGGGGGCGTGGTCGCCGCGACGCTCCCTGCTGCCCCCGAAATCGCCCAGCTGAGGAGGGCTTGCTCCCGAAGCCCGCCCCTCAGAAGAGCCCGCCCCTCAGAAGGACGACGTGATCACGGGCTCGCCGCTCTCGTCGGTGATCTCGAACCCCACGGCGTCCTCCCGGAGCAGGGCGCTGTTGAGGTTGCACACCATGGGCTCACTGCCCACCCCCACGAACTCGCCCGCCGGGTGGGTGTCGCCGTGTTCGTCGAGGAGCGTGGCCCGGTAGGTGCCGCCCTCCTCGAAACCCGAACCGGTCAGCCGGATCTCCACACCCCACGTGTGCGGGATCAGCTCTGCGTCCGCGTCCACCCGGCCGTCGTGCACGGTGGTGGCCACACTCTCCAGCGGGACCGGGTCCGGCGCGAAGGCGGCGTGACCTCCGGCCACCCCGGCGCCGATCCCGACGAGGAGGGTGGCGGCGCAGGCGGCCACGAGATGGCGGGTCCGGTGGGCGCGCCGACGGGGCGCGCGTTCGGTACGCACCACCGCGAGAACCCTCTCGCCGAGCTCCGGCGGGGGAGCGGGCTGCTGGGCGACGCGGTCGGGGTCGGCCAACGGGAGGAGTTCGGCGGCGGGGCCGATGAAGTCGAGTTCGGCGCGGCACTCGTCACAGCCGTCCAGATGGGCGGCGACCGACGCCCGTTGTTCGTCGTCGAGCATGTCGAGTGCGTACGCGCCCAGGAGGTCGCGTACCCCTCGGTGGGAGTCCCTGCTCATTCGCGCACCCCCATCTCGTCCATGACCACGCGCAGGGCCTTGAGCCCGTAGAAGAGCCTGCTGCGCAACGTGCCGACCGGGATGCCCTGCTCGGCGGCGACCTCGGCGTAGGGACGGCCCCGCAGATAGGTCTCCACGAGGGCGGCCCGGTGCTCGGCGCCGATCCGTTGGAGCGCCTCCTCCACGAGCCAGGATTGCATCACCTGTTCGTCGAGACCCCGCCCGGTGGAGCGTTCCGGGAGCTGTCCGCTCCCGCCCGGCGGCATGGGGAGCGGCCGCTTGGCGGCGCGACGAATTTCGTCGACCAGGACGTTTCGGGCGATGGCGAACAGCCAGACCCTCAGGCTGGCCAGCTCTGGATCGAACCGGTCAGCGGCGCGCCAGGCGCGGAGGAAGACCTCCTGCACCACGTCCTGGGCGGCGACCTCGTCGCCGAGCTGGCGCAGTGCGAACCGGTACAGCTCTGGCCCGTGTGCGTTGTAGGCGGCCTGGACACCGCCCTCGTGGCGCAGGTCCGGTTCAGGGGTACCGTCCCCGCGCTGACGGCGCCGTCGCAGCACACGGCCCATCCGTCCCCCGTCCCTGGTCGCCGGTCGGTCCCGCTGGAGTGTGTTGGAAGAGTGTCTACGTCACCGGAGCGCTCCGCGTTCACCGTTCGGGAAGAAAAACCACCGGGGATCAGCGCGGATTGATGACATCGGTGACGTCGATGTCGATCCGGGCGACCCGCAGGCCGAGGCGGTCCTCGACGAAGGCGGACATGGTCCGTCGGGCCGCCGCCGTGGCTTCGGGGATGACGGTGCCCGCGAGGACCCGGGCGTCGGCGGTGATGACCAGGCCGGCGGGGGTCCGTTCGATGCGGCAGCGGCCGAGGACCAGACCGTCCGCGGGGTCGATGCAGTAGCGCAGCATCGCGGACACGGCGGAGTGGCGGATGCGGGTGTCGCCGGGGCCGTCCCCGGGCAGCTGGAGTGTCTTCTTGGAACGACCCTCGGATCGCACCACCCGCATCACGTCGTCCAGGAGGCCGGGCGGCGCGGTGACCTCCGGCGCGTCGCGCAACGCCGCCAGCAGGGGCCGGAACTCGTCCGCGGCGGCACGGCAGTGCGGACAGGTGCGTTCGTGCCCGGTGGCAGTGCCCTCCCGGAGGTGTTCCAAGAGCGTGTCGGCGGAGGTGCCGCAGGGCAGCTGGTCGTGGTCGTCGGACGGGTTTACCGCCATGACTCAAGCGCCTCCACGAGATGGGTACGTGCGCGGTGTATTCGGCCGCGTACGGCGGTCGGGGTCGTGTCGACGATCTCCGCTATCTCCTCATAGCTCAATCCTTCCATCTCCCGCAGAACCCAGCAGATCCGTTGCGGGGGCGGCAAGCCGGACAGGGCTTCCCTCAGGGCTTCGTTCAAATCGGTGGCCAGGGCCCGGTCGGCGGGGCCGGCCCCCCGTTCCCGGAGGCCGGTGTGGTCGTCCTCAGCGGGCTCCTCGGGGCGGCGGGCGCGCACGGAGTTCAGGGCGAGGCGGCCGACGATGCGGTGAAGCCAGGCCCGGAACGTGAGCGGGTCCCGCAGTTCGGGCAGTTTGCGCCAGGCCGTGATGAGGGCCTCCTGCGCGGCGTCCCTGGCCTCGGCGGCATTGCCGAGGGTGCGGAGGGCGATGCGGTACACGGAGTCCTGGTGCAGGCGGACGAGGGACTCGAAGGCTCCGTCGTCGCCGTCCTGCGCCCGCTCCACGAGCACGCTCTCCGGAAGTTCGGTGTTCGTGTGCATCTACGCGGGTCCAGCTTTCCCGAAGCCGGGGCTACTACTTGTCGACAACAGTGAACTACATTCCGTAGCTCTTTTGTGGCCGGGACATGTGTCTCAGGTCACATTGCTTTTCGCGTGAGGCAACCGGCCCCTCCCGTGTCCTTCCTACGACGGGCACCACACCGGAGCCCCCGACAACCCTCAGGAGTACCCGATGGCCGACAAGAACAGCGCCACCGCCAAGGCAGACCTGCACGAGGCCCCGACCCCGGCGGTTCTGGACAACACCCCGACCGGGCGCACCGACGCACCCCGCACCGATGTGGCCCGCACCGACCGCGGTTCCGCGCGCGCCGAGTACAGCGGCCGCACCGAGATCGCGGACGACGTCGTCGCCAAGATCGCCGGGATGGCCGCCCGCGAAGTCGGCGGAGTCCACCACATGGGCGGGGGAGCGGCCCGTGCCTTCGACGCCGTCCGCGAGCGCATCCCGGGTTCCACCTCCACCAGCAACGCCGCCCGCGGTGTGTCCGTGGAGGTCGGCCAGACCCAGGCCGCCGTCGACATCAACCTGGTCGTCGAGTACGGCATCTCCATCCCCGACCTCGCCTCGGTGGTCCGCCGCAACGTCACCGCCGGTGTGGAGCGCATGACCGGGCTGGAGGTCACCGAGGTCAACGTGACCGTCGACGACATCCACCTGCCCGACGACGAGGTGCGCGGCCAGGAGTCCCCCTCCGAGCCCCGCGTCCGCTGACGCCCGATGCAATCCCCCTGAACAGTTAAAGGAGCAAGAACGATGTGGTCGATCGTCGGACTGGCCTACGGGTCCCTCCTCGGCCTGGTGGCCTACTTCGGCGGGTTCGGAGCCTTCCTCCTCGTACTGGCGCTCGGCATCGCCGGGTTCCTGGTGGGCCGCGCCTACGAGGGGGAAACGGACCTGTCCACTCTGTTCGCGCGCAAGGACGGGAGCTCACGATGGTGAGCCCGACGGTCCACGGAGCAGGGCCGGCGGAGAACCGGGAGACCTGGCCCGAGGGCCCCGCGTCCGGAGAACACAGGCCCGGGCCCGGGCCCATCTGGCCCGACGTGAGCCCGAGCGAAGCACGAACCGCACACCGCGTCGCGGTCCGTACCTTCCGCCCGCGGCGATCCCTCGCCGCGGTGGTGGTCAGCACCGTGACCGTACTGGTCGCCGGCCTGGCCGCGGCCGAGGTGATCAGTTCGCTGGCCGGAGCCCCGCTGCGGTTCGTCCCGCTGGACACGGTCTCCGATCCGGCCGTCCACGCCCACTGGAACAGCCCCGAGATGCTCGTCGGGTCCGCGGTCAGTGCGGTGGTCGGCCTGTACCTGCTCCTCACGGCCCTCCTCCCGGGGGCCAGCAGCCATATGGTGCTGCGCACCGACGACCGGGACCTGGCCGTCGGCCTCTCCCAGCGCGGACTGCGCAGAGTGGTCGAGCACGCCGTCCGCGAAGTCGACGGGGTCACCGAGGTCCACGCCCGGGTGCGGAACCGGTCGGTCCGTGTCGTGGCCCGCACCCCCGAGCGCCCCGACCCCGAACTGCGGACGAGGGTGGCGAGCGCAGTTCGGGAACGGGTCGCCGAGCTCGCCCCGGCCCGGCCGGTGCGCGTGCGCGCCCGGATCCGCCGAGTGAAGGGAGAGCTCCGGTGAGTGGAGGGAGAGCTCCGGTGAGTCGCTATCCGCACCGTGCCGCACGCAGGACCGCCCGGGGAAACCGGCAGGGACTGGCCCTGGTCGGGCTCCTGCTGATCGCCATCGGAGCGGTGGCGCCCGTGCTGCTGTTCGACCCCTTCGGGGTCTTGGACCCTTCGGGCACCCTCGGCCCGCTCGCCGCGGAAGACACCGTGTGGGGCGACCTCGCCCCACTGATGGCGGCACCCTGGGTGCCGTACGCGGCAGCGGGACTGACCGCGGCGGTGACCCTGGTCGCCTTCCGCTGGCTGCTCGTCCAGGGGCGCTCAGCCCGGGTGTCGGCGCTCTTGCTGGACGAAGGCGACCGGGGTCGCACCGACATTCTCGCCCGCGCCGCTTGCAAAGCACTGAACAGGGAAGTCAGCGCCTATCCGGGGGTGCGCCGGAGCAGGGCGCACATCACCGAGTCCGCGCGCGCACCCTGCCTGCACCTGGAACTCGTCCTCGCCGAGGACGCCGACCCGGTGACCGTGTGGCAACGGTGTCGCAACGAGGCCTTGGTCAGACTGCGTACATCCCTGGACCTTGATCGGCTGCCGACCGTGGTGCGCGTCTCGGTGTCCGGCCATCCCTCTGGCAGGCAACTCGCCTGACCCGGACTCGCCCGAACCGGAGACGGTTCGGGCTGAGCGACGGGGGTGGTGCGGGCCCGGGTCATAGGGGAGGACCCGACAGGCCCCCACCCCCGTCGGAACACCCTCTGCCGACACGGCCGCCGTGCAGCACCGGGGTGCCGGTCAAGCGGGCCGGGGGCCTTCGCCGTGGGCGGCCACTTCCCGGCGCCGCGCCTTACTTCCCCCGTACACGCAGCGGCGCATCATCTGGTCCAGCGGTCCCGGCCGGTTGCGGACCGCCAGCCACGCGGCCAGGGCCAAGCTCACCGACCAGGCCAGCGCCGCCACCAGCAGCGCGCCCGCGCCGCCCACCACGGTCCCCAGACCGACCAGGTCCGGCTGCAGCGCGACCGCGACCAGCACCGAGTTCAGGATGTAGAAGGTCAGCGACCGCTCGCCCATGGCGGCCACCGCCCGGGTCAGCGGCCCGCGCGTGCGCTCCAGACGCGTGCCCCACAGGGCGAACAGCGCCGCGTACCCGGCGCCGCCGAACACCCCGGTCAGGACCTGCAAGGCCATGAACAGGCCCTCGGTGACCACGTCCGGCGCCAGCGCGCCCTGCGCGGTCAGCGCGCTGGGCACCGCGCTCAACACGGAGACCGTGATACCGATGACCGCGACCTTGGTGAGGAAGGAGCGGTGCGCGGCGGGATCGTCCAGCAGTCCCGCCCGACCGGCCCGGTACCCGATGACCACCAGGAGCAGCAGCGGGTAGGCCACCGCGATGAAGACCGGCCCGAACGGCAGGCCGACGAGCCGCTCGATCCAGTCGTCGAGGGCCAGGTAGCCGGGCATGGCGAAGGCCTCCGCACCCTCGGTGCGTATGCCCACGCTCATGAAGACCATCGCGACGGGCACGGTGACGGCGTAGAAGACCGCGAACACCACGGCCGCGCGCACGATGGTCCGGTTGGAGCGCAGCAGCAGCCAGCCGGTGACCAGGGCGGCCAGACCGTAGGAGGTGAGGATCTCGCCGGGGAAGACCAGGAAGGCGTGCACGAAGCCGAACAGCAGCAGGAAGCCGCCGCGCCTGCGCAGCAGCCGCCGGACCTCCGTTTCGGAGGTGCCGCGCGCCCGCTGTCGCGAGACCATCCAAGCCATGCCGTAGCCGAAGAGGATCGCGAACATCGGGAAGGCCCGGTTGTCCAGGAAGAGCGTCGTGAACACCGACGCCACCCGGTCCTGTAGCGGTTCGTCCGCTATCTCGGTGCCGAAACCGACCCCGGCGTACACGCCCGCGTAGGCCATGGCGATCAGCAGCAGCATGAAGCCGCGGGCCAGGTCCGGCGCCAGCTTGCGCGGTGCTCTCGGGGGTGTGCTCCCCGTTGTGGCCGACATGTCGACTTGTCCTCTCTCTTGACCCGCTTGCTCCGTCATGACCCATGCGCTCGGGAGATCTGCGCCATCCAGTCTCCAGCTGGAGGGGTGCCGACCGCATCGGCTGACCGGCCAGCCGATCGGCGGTCCCGTGACCACCGGTCGGCCGGTCCGCGTGTCCGGTCGGCCCCGATCGGATCCGACCGGCTCCAGAGGTGTCGCCGGCGTCGGCACTGGCACCGCCGGAAGTGGGTAGGCCGGGAATGGGACACGGCGCCCTCTCCGACGCGCTGTGCTCCGGCCGAGGGATCCGAACCCAGGAGGCGGCATGAGCCGGTTCTTCATGAACGAACGCGAGACCCTGGTCGAACAGGCACTGGAAGGACTCGTCGAGGCCCACGGCGGCCTGGTCGACGTCCACACCGACCCCCTGTTCGTCACCCGGCGGGCGCCCGCCACCGGCAAGGTCGCCCTGCTGTCGGGAGGGGGTTCGGGGCACGAACCGCTACACACCGGGTTCGTCGGGTCGGGCATGCTCGACGCGGCCGTGCCCGGCGACGTGTTCGCCAGCCCCAACGCCCTCCAAGTGCGCGCTGCCATCCAGGCCGCCGACTCCGGCGAGGGCACGGTCATGGTGGTGAAGAACTACACCGGCGACGTTTTGAATTTCGGCATCGCGGCCGAACTCCTCGCCGAGACGCACCGGGTCGAACAGGTGCTGGTCGACGACGACCTCGCCACCCAGGGCGAGGACGACGGCGGGCCCGGGCGCCGGGGAACCGCGGCCGTCGTCGCCGTGGAGAAGGTGTGCGGCGCGGCGGCCGAGGCCGGTGCGCCCATCGTCGACGTGCGGGCGCTGGGGCGCGACGTGGTGGACCGCTCGGCGACGCTCAGCGTTGCCTTCGAGGCGTGCACCAACCCGATGACCGGAAAGCGGTCCTTCGAACTGGACCCGGGCGAGATGGAGTTCGGCGTGGGCATCCACGGGGAACGCGGTATCGAGACCCGCCCCGCGACAGAGGCTGCCGCCCTGGTGGAGAGCCTGGTCAATCCGATCGTGGAGTCCGTGGGTATCCGGCGCGGGGAATCGGTACTCGCCATCGTCAACGGCCTCGGAGCCACCCACGGCCTGGAGCTCGGGGTTGCGGCCCGCGAGACCCGCAGGGTCCTCGACGGTCTGGGGGTGAACGTTGCCCGATCGCTGGTCGGCCCCTACGTGACCTCGTTGGACATGAAAGGGCTGTCGATCACGCTCACCGCGCTGACCGACGACCTCGTGAAGTTCTGGGACGCGCCGGTGCGCACACCCGCATTGGTCTGGTGAGCGGAGGAATGACGATGACGGAAACCAGTGAACTCACCGGAGCGGAGACCAGGGCCTGGCTCCTGGCTTTCGCCGACCGGGTGATCAGGGACGAGGACGAGCTCACCGAACTCGACAGACAGGCAGGTGACGGCGACTTCGGCTGGAACATCAGCTCCGCGCTCAAGCGGGTCCGCACCAACCTGGAGGGCGGGAACCCGGCCGAGGTCTTCCAGTCCGTTTCCGATACCTTCCTTGCCTCGGGCGGTACCAGCGGGCCCCTCTTCGGCCTCTGGTTCGGCCGCCTCGGTGCGGGCCCGTCCGCCCCCTGGTCCGTGGCTGACCTGGCGAAAGCTTTCGACACCGCCACCGGCGCCGTTCGCCGCCTCGGCAAGGCGGAGGTGGGACACAAGACCATGGTTGACGCGATGGCCCCGGCTGCCGAGGCGCTCACCACGAGTAACGCGCTGTCCTGGGGTGAGGCCGTGCGCGAGGCGGCCCGCGCGGCCCGTGCGGGGGCTGACTCGACGCGTGGCATGATCGCCCACCGCGGCCGTGCCAGCTACCTGGGGGAGCGGGCACAGGACGTGCTGGACCCGGGCGCGGTTTCGGTGGCGTGGTTCTTCGAGGCTGCTGAGGGCCCTGATGGCGCTGATGGCCGCCCTGATGGCGCTGGGTGATTCTGCTTCGCTTCGATGGGTTGTCATGGGTCTCGGTGGTGGGGGCTGGGAGCTAGGTATTTGGTGCTGAGTGGTGGGGGCTGGGTGTTGGGTGCTCTTAGCGGTGGGGTGGTGTGGGGTTTGCCCGTGGGGGTGTTGGTCTTGTGCGGGTGGTTTCCCCGTTTCCTGCCGCTTGATGGTGGCCGTCTCCGCTGCGCGCCTCAAGGTCGTCGCCATCGAGCGCTTCGCGCGTCAAAGGCGCTCCACCTTGACCCGCTTCGCTGCGACGGCGGGTCGGCGGCAGTCAGGAAACGGGGGACGTGTGGTCGGGGAGGCGATGGTCCGGCCTTCGGCCGGGCCTCAACGGCACAAGCACGGCCTGGCGGCCGTCAATGGCCACTCCGCCGGAAAGTTGACGGTTGCGGGTGTCGCGGCCGGTCATGGTGTGTGGCGAACCCCGGTCGGCGTGGGGGGCTGGTGTTTGGGGGCGGCTGGTGCCTGGGCGTGGGTGAACCCCCCTGTTGGAGGCAAAAACAGGGGTGAGCGTGCTTCTAGGGCCAGGTCTCACGGACCTTCCCCCGGGGTGGCGTGGGTTGGGTCCAGGGGTCAGGTGTCGGTGCGGGGGCGGGTTCTGGCCATGCGCGGGTAGAGACCCGGCAGTACAGGGGGCTGACCTGGGGGGTTAGTGGGTGGTCGATTACGGGTTCGGGGGTGGGGCTGGGTCCCCATCCGGGTCCGAGCCCTGGTTTCCGGTGCGGCCTCGGTTGCGGCCCGACCACATGCGGCGGTCCTGGCGTACCGACCACCGGTGCTTGATCTGGTTGTGGGTCGCGCACAGCGGCTGGATGTTGGTGGCGCTGGTGGTGCCGCCCTGCCAGAACTCCACGATGTGATCGGCCTGGGTCCAGGGCAGGGGTACGTCGCACCCGTGCTGCCAGGCGCAGCTGGTGTGGCCGTGGAAGGCGGCCGCCCGGATCTTGGGCGGTGCCAGCCGGCACGAGCGGCCCACGTCCAGGACCTGGCCGTTCTTCTGCTCCACCACCAGGCGGCGGATCCAGCTCTGGCCGAGGAGTTCACGCACCACCGAGATGGGCACGACCTGTCCGGTCTCCGTGGTGGCCGGACCAGCGTCCTCGGCTTCCTCGTCCCCGGCCAGGGACGTGGCGGGCACGGTGATGTTGATCAACGCCGTGGCCGTAGTCGGGGTGTCGCACCCCTGGTGGGACTGGGCGAACCCCAGGGCGGCCATGAGGGCGTCGTAGGTGCGCTCGTACTTGGACAGCCCGTCCTCGGGGTGGAAGGGCACCTGGTAGTTGTCCAACGCGACCTGGATCCGCAGGGCGTCAGCGGGTGAGCCCCACATCTGGAAGAGGAACGTGCGGTCGAAGGTGGTGACCAGTTGGGCGCCCCGGGCGGCGTGGGCGGCCGCGTGGTCCTTTTCCACCTTGTTCGGGTTGAGTCGCATGCACAGCTGGTGGGCGAAGTGGGTGATCTGTCCCACCGACATGTTCGGGCGCGACTCCTTGAAGTCCAGGATTCCGCATTCCATTTTCGCGCGGAACAGCTCCGGGTCGGGGTGGTCACCCTTTTCCCTTTTCTCCACCCCGGCATCGGCGCCCTTGATCACCGCAGCGGCCTCACCCACCGACAGGGTCCCTTCGGCCAGTGCTTCCAGGGTGGGGACCATTTCCTGACGGAACTGGGCCCGCCCGATCAGGGCCAGGTCGTTGGCCTGGGCGGCCGCGATCCCGAAGGCGTGGCGCAGCCACGCCTCCAGGCTCTTCTGCCCGCCCTGTTCCAGCAGCTGCCCGGTGGCCTCGAGTTGGGCCAGCCGTGCGGCCATGGAGACTTTGATCTGGTCGAGCTGTTCCCACACCCGGGTGGCCTGGTCCAGCACCTCACCCGCCGCCCCGAGGGGCACGTCCCGGTTAAAGAACGCGGTGGTCTCGTCCCGAGCAGCGACCACCACGCTATCCACCGGGGTGTGCCCGGTGGGGGTGGGTGCTTCAGGAGAGATCGTCATTCTTCTATGATAAACGAAACAGCCCAAGAAAAGGAGTGTTACCGGCGGTACGGTTGGAATGCCTGACTTTCGTCAGGGGTGCCCCCTGACTTTCTTCGGGCTCCTGATTCAGGCCACCTGGTGTGGTGTTTATGTCCACCTGGAATTCCAGGGCGCTCATAGGGGATGATCTTGCCCCTGTCTCCACTCTCGACGGCCGAGGGTGGAGCTGGGGGCAAGATCATCGGGGAAAAAGGCCGCCCGTGGCGGTTCGCAGCAGAGAATGACCGGCCGCGACACCGCCAACCGTTCCGCTCCGGCGCAGGGGCAGGCATCGGCCCCCAGGCCGAGGGGTTCGCCGCACACATTGACCGGCCGCGACACCCGACCCGTCAACGCTCCG
>NZ_BAAHAR010000067.1:0-29148 GCF_054777395.1 Nocardiopsis oceani | reverse complement strand
TTCCCCGTTTCCTGCCGCTTGATGGTGGCCGTCTCCGCTGCGCGCGTCAAGGTCGTCGCCATCGAGCGCTTCGCGCGTCATTGGCGCTCCACCTTGACCCGCTTCGCTGCGACGGCGGGTCGGCGGCTGTCAGGAAACGGGGGACGTGTGGTCGGGGCCTGAAGGGGCCCTTCGGGCCCGGGCCTTCGGCCCGGTGGGCCGGGCTTCGCCCGGTCCGGCCGTGGCCGGCCGGATTCCTGCCCGTCCGTCTGGCTTCCTCGGTCAGCGCGTCGCAATCCAGTGGCCAGTGGGCGACGAAGGACCCGATCAGGCCGGGCGCGTGGCTGGGCGCGTCCCACCGGTCTGGCGGCTCGGTGGGTGGCCCATACGGGTGCGGGTGGTGCTGTTGGACCGGTCGGGTGTGGGTTCCAGGGCATCGACCCCCCCTACTGGAGTCATTGTGGGCGCCGAGAATGCCTCCAGGGAGGGGGCTCACCGGCCCCCGGGTGCTTCCGGGAGGGGGCTCGGCGCCCCAGGCGCCCCCATGTGGGGGGGTAGCGGGCGCCCCCGGTGGGCGCCCCACACGGAGGCAGCCCCGCTGTCCGAAACTGGCCCGGCGAAGATGACCGCTGCGTCCGAAACCGGTTCATCCCCGATGATCTTGCCCCCAGCTCCACCCTCGGCCGTCGAGGGTGGAGACAGGGGCAAGATCATCGTTGGAAAGGGGTCCCACACCTGACCGAAAGCCCGGTGGGACGCGCCCAGCCACCCGCCCGGCCTGATCGGGTCCTTCGTCGCCCACTGGCCACTGGATTGCGACGCGCTGACCGGGGAAGCCAGACGGACGGGCAGGCATCCGGCCGGCCACGGCCGGGCCGGGCGAAGCCCGGCCCACCGGGCCGCAGGCCCGGCCCACCGGGCCGCAGGCCCGGGCCCGAAGGGCCCCTTCAGGCCCCGACCACACGCCCCCGTTTCCTGACTGCCGCCGACCCGCCGTCGCAGCGAAGCGGGTCAAGGTGGAGCGCCACCGACAGCGCGCCAGCGCTTCGACGGCGACGACCTTGACGCGCGCAGCGGAGACGGCCACCATCAAGCGGCAGGAAACGGGGAAACCACCCGCACCCAACAACAAACCCCAGCCCACGCGGACTCCCCCACCCACGCGGAAAGCGGCACACCCCAAGGGCAGGGCAACCAAACCCCCCTTGTCACCAGGCTCTAAGAGCGCGGTCGGGTTCGGAGTGCTCGTTCGGCCGCTCCACGCGCCTGTGGGGCGAGCGTCACAGCGGCCACCATCCGCCGGTGAGGCCGCTCCACACGGCACCGAGGATGTCGAGGGTGTCCCTGCCGGTACGGGAGCCGATTTCCAGGCCCAGGACGAGGGCGCCCGCGATCAGGACCAGGACGAGGAGCACAAGGGGCCAGCGGCGGGACCTGTTGGGGGTGTCGTAGCCGGGTTCGGTGTCGATCCAGGACTGGTCCAAGCGCGCGATCTCCCTACGTAGTTCCTGGACCTCGGCGTGGTAGTGGTCGCGTTCCTCGCGCACCCGTTGCAGCTCGGCGCGTTCCGCCCTGACCGCGGCGCGGGCGTCGATGACGTCTGTGTAGGCACCCTCGGGGCCACGTCTGGCATGCCACCGCTCCAAGCGGGAGAGGGGCAGGTCGACGTACTGGGTCGGCCAGTTGTCGTCGGGGTCGTCGGATGCCTCGTCGGCCCCGGGCACGGTCTCGGCCGCGTAGTCGGGGGGTCCCTCCGCGTCGGTCTCCTCCTCGTCCTCGGCCTCCTCCGCGGCAGTGATGACCGGCAAGGGCGGCGCGTCGGCGGGGGTGCGGGCCTTGGGGTGGTTGGTGCGCGGTGGGTCGAGTGGTTCCGGAGGTTCCGGGGGTGCCGGGGGCTCTGTGGAGCTGAAGGTCTCGGGAGGTTCCGGGGGCTCGGGGGACTCTGGTGGTTCGGGGGGCTCTAGGGGTTCAGCGGGCTCAGCGGGCTCCGGAGGGTCGAAGAGGGCCCGGTGTGCGGAGCGCTCGGGTTCGGGTTCCGGGTCGGGTTCGGGGGAAGCGGGGGCGGAGGCCGCCCTGGCCTCGAAGCCTTCCTCCTCCGGAGGTCTCCGTGCCGAAGGTCTCGGCAGCGGGGGTTCCTGGAGCAGTGGCACCTGACCCAGGAGTCCCGCCGCCGGGGTGCGCACCGACGGGAGCTCTTCGGGTTCGGGGATGTCCTCCTCCGCAGGCCCTTCCTCCGCCGGTTCTGCCTCTGCCGACGGTTCCCCTTCTGCCAGCGCCTCCTCACCCGGCTCCTCAGCCCATGGGGATTGCGCCGTAGAAGGCCGAGGGCTGGGGTCGAACCAGTCGCAAAGCAGGTCCCGGCGGTCGACGAAGGTGACGGCCTCCGGCACTCCGCGGTCGCGCAGATGGTCGGCGAGCGCATCGCCGCCCTCCTCGCGCAAGACGGTGACCAGGCCGTCGGCGACCTTGAGGTGGTCGGTCGGGGTGCGGTCCAGGAAGGGTGAACCGGCGGGTGTGTGTTCGGTGGGCGGCCCGAAGGCCAGGTGCGGGCCCTCCTCGACGCCCAGGACGGGGTCGTAGGTGGAGAAGGACCATTTCCACCCGGCGGCGGCGACGGAGGTGCGCGGGGTGAGCACGTCGTAAAGCGTCCGGTGCAGCCCCCACAGGAAACGCAGTTGGACCGCCTGCCACAGGTCGGCGCGGTCGGGGTCCAAGACGATGTGGATGGGCCGGTCCGGGTGCTCGAGCGCGCGGGCGACGGCGCCGACGAGGATGGGCTCGTTGTCGATCTGGGTCTCGGCCGCGCGGCGGTCCCGGGTGCGGACGGCGCCGGGTGCGGCGGTGCGTTCCCAGGGTTCGGGGGCTGGCAGGGCCCGCATGGCCGCCCAGCCTGGTGCGGGGGGTCTGCGTGCGGCCGGCCGGGTGTTGGGGTTCTCGTGCAGGGCCAGGATCCGAGGAAGGGTCAGCCCTCGGGAGGGGCCGACAATGGCCCAGGCGTGGGCGTCGCGGACGTCGCCGGGCCACCGGTAGACCAGAGCGCTCTGGCCGTCCGGGTAGTGGTGGGCCCACAGGGTCTCGGGGTAGTCGGCCGGGTCGGTGTCGGGCAGCGCCGAGCGGTAGTCCGCGGTGAGTGCGGTGAGCAGGCGGTCGCGCCAGGAGCGCAGGACCGGCTGGTCCCGTTGCGGCAGGGAGGTCGACGCCGGACCGGGGCCGACGCGACCGAGCAGGGTGGGGTCGGCCCAGGCGAAGTGGATCTGGTGGTAGGCACCGGAGTCCGTCTCCAACGGCGTTGTGCTCTCGGGCAAGTGGCCCCTCCCACTGGTTCGCGGAACTCCGGTATGCCCGGCCCTTCTGGCCGAACGCTTCCCTAGGGAAGGTATCCGCCGGAAGCGTCAGGAAACCGCACAAGCGGAGTTGTACACGCTTTTGCGAGCCCTGCGAAGAATGTCGGGTTCCGCGGGCGCACGGCGGGACCGGGGTGGCACCGGTGGTCAGTGGGCGGTGCTCATCGGATGGGGCCACTGGTCAGTGGACTGCGGTCAGCCGGGCGTGCTGGTCAACGGTGAGGGTGAGGTCGGTGGCTTCGATGGCCTCGTCCAGCTGGGCCAGGGAGCTGACCCCCACCAAGGGGACGACGCTGGGCTCGTGGTCCATCAGCCAGGCCAGGACGACCTGGTTGCGGGTGGCCCCGGCCTCCCCGGCCACCGCGTCCAGTACGGCCAGGCGCGCGGCGGTGCCCGGGTGGTCGTAGGCGTACTCCAGCGGGCGGTCCGGCCGGGTGTAGGAGCCGTTCAGCAAGGGTGTGTAGGCCACCAGGGTCTGCTCACGCCCCTCGGACTCCTCCGCCCGGACGAAGTCGAGGAGTTCGGGGGTCACATGCATGTGGCTTGCGGACTCCAGAGCCGCGTCGTGGCGGGGCTGGAGGTAGCTGTAGCGGTACTGCAGCACGCGCGGGCGCGGCTGGCCGTTGGCCTCGGCGGCGGCGCGGGCGCGCTCCAGCAGCCAGGTGCGGTGGTTGCTGATGCCGGTCCCCCGAATGGCCCCCTCCGCGACAAGCTCGGCGAAGGCCCCGACGGTCTCCTCGATGGGGGTCTTCGGGTCCTGCCGGTGGGCGTACAGCAGGTCCAGGGTGTCCACGCCCAGGCGCTCTCGGCTGCGTTCAGCCGCTAACGCCACGGCCTTCGCCGAAAGCCCCTCCTGGGTCTCCAGGCCGGTTCCGGGGACCGTCGGCTGCGCGCCGAGCTTGGTGGCGATGACGACCTCGTCGGTGACGCCGCGCTCACGCCGCCACTGCCCGAGGAAGGTCTCGCTCTCGTGTCCCTGACCGCCCTCTACCCAGAACTGGTAGCAGTCTGCGGTGTCGATGAAAGTGCCGCCTGCCTCCAGGAAGCGGTCGAGCAGGGCGGTGGAGGTGACCGCGTCGGTCGTGCTGCCGAACTGCATGGCGCCCAGGCAGAGCGCGCTGACCGTGCGGCCGTTGACAGTGGTGTAACGCATCAGGGGCTCTCCTTGACGGGGGCGGCGGGTCCGGCGGGGGCGGCGGTCCCGGCTGCGGGCTCGGCGCCGTGGTCCGGGTTGTCGGCGAGTCCGGGGTTCTCGCTGAGCACCCCGAGGTAGTAGTCGATCTTGTGCTGGATGGCGTCCTGCCGGTCCCGCAGCTCGGCGATGCGTGCGTTGAGGTGGCGCTGGTGGCTCTGCAGCACGTCCAGGCGGGCGGGGATGGTGTGGTCGCCGTCGCGGACCAGCTCGGCGAAGTCGCGCAGGCGGGAGATGGGCATGTCGGTGTCGCGCAGGCAGCGCACCAGGTGGAGCAGGCCGACGTCGTCGGCACGGTAGCGGCGGTGGCCGTTGGGCCCGCGGTCCACCCGCCGGAGCAGCCCCGCCTTCTCGTAGTAGCGCAGCGTGTCCAAGGTGAGGCCGAAGCGCTCGGCGACCTCGCCCGGGGTGTAATGCTCTGTCATGCGGAAAGCATGCGACCTGGAGTGCACTCCAGGTCAAGGCCGAGAGCCCGGTTCGGCCCGGATCGGCCGGATCAGGCCGAACTTTCGGTCCCGGTCAGGCCGCGCTGCCGCGGATGGCGCCGACCACGGACGCGGTGAGGTCGTCGATGATCTCCGCCTCACTGACCTCGGGGTGTTCGAGCCACCACTCCCCCGCCGCCTGGACCATGCCCACGACGGCGTGCGCGGCGATCTGCGCGCGCACCCGGCCCTCGATCCGGCGCTCGGCCAGCAGCAGGTCGGCGAGTTCCTCGCCCAGCCGGCGGACCATCAGCCCCAGATCGCTGCGGGTGCGAACGTCCTCGGAGGTGGCCCGGTCCATGAGGAACCGGTAGAGGTTGAGGTTCTGGGAGATCATCGACAGGTAGGCGCCGACCGTGGCGCGGGCTCGCACTTCGAACTCGGTGTGCTGGTACAGCTCGGAGCGGATCGCCTCGATGAGCGGGTCCACGTGGCGCTGGGCCAGGGCGCGGTAGAGACCGCCCTTGTCACCGAAGTGCCGGTAAAGGATGGGCTTGCTGATGCCCGCCTCAGTGGCGATGACCAACACGGAGACGTCGGGGCCGTCACGCTGGATCACCCGGTCGGCGGCGTCCAGGATGGCCCGCCGCCGTTTGGGGTCGCGGCCGCGCACGCTGCGGCCCCTACGGGCTGCCGAGGCCCGGGGCGCGGGCGTGCTCCGGGCGCCGGAGAGACCCGGGACGCCGGAGGTGTCGGGGGTCCCGGAGGCGCCGTTGTCGGTCGGCGCGGTCTGCTGTGTGTTTTCGAAGGCCACAAGGGTTCACCGTAGCTGTTCGGGGTGGCAACGAGCGTACTCGGTACGGCCGCCGCCGACGCCTCGGCCCCGGCTTATCCTCCCCGTCACTCGGGTTCCTCGACGGCGGCCACGGCGGGCGGCCAGTCGGCCAGGAGGTCGAAGTCCTTCTCCCACAGGCCGATCGCTGGGTCTATCCGGTACAGGAGTGCGTCCCCGAGGTGGTTGCGGTCCACCCAGGACCGGTCCCGGACGGTGATGCCGTCGTCGACCCAGGCGAAGGGGCGGCCGTCCGCGTAGTCGACGATCGCCGGGGTCTTGAAGAACAGTCCCCAGTGGCGGGCCGGTCGGCGCGGCATCTCGACGACGGGGAGCTCGGGCAGGCCCAGGACCGGGCCGATCATCGTGTTGGCCTCGTGTTCCCAGGTGCTCGCCCACACCAGCTCGTAGGGCAGGGCGAGCAGTTCCTCGCCGTGCACCGGGTTGAGCCACACGCTCAGGGGCCGGCCCGGACGTTCCCAGCCCGGCGGCCGCATCCTGTGGGCGGTATAGCCCTCCAGCTGGGAGGGGGCGGCCCGGAACGGGTTGAGGGGGCCGTCGATGTCGATGAACAGGAGGGGATAGGACACGGCAGGCTCTCCTACGGAAGCGGTGCCCACGGACGACGCCCACAGCGTAGGCACAGGCCCCGGATCGGTCCATGGCCGCGGCCGACGTGGAGAGTCCTTGCGCGGTCGGCGGCTCCATGGGTCTGAGGGGGACGGTGGTTCGGCGAGTCGCTAACATGACCATCACCCGCACCCCGACCGCCCGAACCCGACCCGCCCCCTGCCCTCGGGAGAGCACGTGACCTCGATCGCATGGATCGGCCCCGCCGGGCCCATCGCACGCGCCGTCTGCCGCCCCCAGCTGGAGTGGATCCAGGAGCTGCTGCGCGAGGGCGAGTCCCTGGTCGCCGCCGCCTACGAGGAGGACCACACGGAGGAGGGCCTTTCCTTCCTGCACCTGCTCACCAGCGAACGGCTCTTCCGCGCCCTCAACCAGCACCCCGGCAACGCGGTGTCCTGTTGGGAGCTCTCGGAGATCCTGGAGGTGGAGGTGGCGAAGAAGCGCTTCGAGTTCGGCGCCAAGCTCACCATCACGGCCCACGACACCAGTTGGGCGGGGCCCACCCACACCCTGCGGTTCTACCGGGGCCACGCGGACGCCGACCGGTTCGCCGCCGCCGTCGAGTCCGCGCGCGCCGCCCGGACCTGACCCGCCCCTCAACCACCTGGGAGCACCGTGACTCGAGAGAACAGAACCGTGAGCTGGGTGAACCCGCCTTCCAAGTGGGTGGCCGGCCCCCAGCACGCGTATTCGCTGGACTGGTTGGAGGCGGCCTTGGAGTCCGGTGAGGAGCGCGTCGCCGGGATGTTCACCCACCCCAAGGGCACGGGCATGCTGGTGGCGCTGACCGACCGGCGCCTGTTCGTACTCAACACCCTGGCCACGCCGCCGAACATGGCCTGGGTGTGGCGGTGGGAGGAAGTGGCGGCCGTACGGCTGCGGAAGGGGTCGATGCAACGGGCCCGCCTGGTGGTCGACCCGGTCGCCCCGCGCCGCCCCTACCTGCCCGCGCTGACCCCGGTGGCGCTCAAGAGCCAGGTGGAGAAGTTCGTGGAGACCGCACAGGGGCTGGTGGAGGTCCACCCGGCCTGAACGACCACGGGCGCGCCGGGGACCGTCCACCCCCGGCGCGCCCGCACACCGCCGCCCGGTGCGCCGCGCTCCTGCGGAGCAGGTTCAGCGGACGGGCAGGCCGGTGATGGTGCGGCCGATGATGAGCTTCTGGATCTCGCTGGCGCCCTCGAAGATCGTGAAGATCGTGGCGTCGCGGTGCCAGCGCTCCACCGGGTACTCGCGGGTGTAGCCGTTGCCGCCCAGGATGCGCAGAGCGTTCTGGGTGACGAAGGTGGCGGTCTCCGAGGCGTAGAGCTTGCTCATCGACCCTTCGGCGTTGTTGAAGTCCTTGCCGTTGCGGGCCATCCAGGCGGCACGCCACACCAGAAGACGCGCGGCGTCGATGCGGGTGGCCATGTCCGCGAGGAGGAAGGCCACGCCCTGGTTGTCACCGATCGGCTTGCCGAACTGCTCGCGCTGGACGGAGTAGTCGCGGGCGTACTCGTAGGCGGCACGCGCCGTGCCCACCGCCATGACGCCGACGCTCGGACGGGAGGCCTCGAAGGTCTTCATGGCGGCCTGGCCCTTGGAGCGCTTGCCCTCGCGGGCGCGGGCGAGGCGCTCGTCGAGCTTCTCCTTGCCGCCGAGGAGGCAGGAGCCGGGGACGCGGACGTCGTCGAGGACGACCTCGGCGGTGTGCGAGGCGCGGATGCCGTGCTTCTGGAACTTCTGGCCCTGGGAGAGGCCGGGGGTGTTCGGCGGGATGATGAAGGAGGCCTGCCCTCGGGAGCCGAACTCGGGCTCGACGGAGGCGACGACGACGTGGACGTCGGCGATGCCGCCGTTGGTGGCCCAGGTCTTGACGCCGTTGAGCACCCACTCGTCCTTGGCCTGGTCGTAGACGGCGCGGGTCTTGATCGCGGACACGTCGGAGCCGGCGTTGGGCTCGGAGGAGCAGAACGCGCCGAGTTTGATGTCGTCGGCGCTGCCGAACATCTGCGGCACCCACTCGAAGAGCTGCTCCTGGGTTCCGTTGGAGGCGACCGAGACCGCTGCCAGGCCGGTACCGGTGATGGACAGGGCGATGCCCGGGTCGCCCCAGTAGAGCTCCTCGAAAGCGGCGGGAATCCCGAGGCCGGAGGGCTCCAGCCACTGGTTGGCGAAGAAGTCGAGTGAGTAGAGCCCGATCTTGGCGGCCTCCTGGATGATCGGCCAGGGGGTCTCCTCCCGCTCGTCCCATTCGGCGGCGGCGGGGCGGATGACGTCCTTGGCGAATCCGTGGGCCCAGTCCCGGACATCGCGAACGTCCTCGCTCAGTTCCAGGCTGAAGGCGGGTGCGGTGGCCTCACTCATGCGCATAAATCCTTTGTCGACTGTCGACCCGGGGAGGGGTTCTTGATGGGTGTTACCAAAGGTAACAGTCGCCCTGGGCAGGCACAATCGGACCCCGGCCACGGCCACCACAGGGACCGGGACACCCCCGGAAGCCACAGGGCTCGGACGCAGAGAACGCAGAGAAGGGGGCCGACGCCGCGTGCGTCGGCCCCCTTCTCAGGCGCTCGGCATACCGGACAGGCCGGACAGGCCGGGATCAGTCCACGCTGTGCTTGTCCAAGAACGTGTAGACGTCGTGCTCGTCCACGCCGGGGAAGGTCCCGGAGGGCAGGGCCGACAGCACGTGCGAGTGGGCACGGGCCGAGGGCCAGACATTGCCCTCCCAGCGGGTGGCCAGCTCGGCGGGAGGACGGACGCAGCACTCCCCGCTGGGGCAGTTGGACTTGGTGCGGTTGGTGGTCTCGCGGCCGCGGAACCAACGGGACTCCTTGTAGGGCACGCCCAGCGTGATCGCGTAGTTGCGCTCCTGGCTGGGGTCGACGTGCGCCACACACCAGTGCGTGCCGTTGGGCTTGTCCGTGTACTGGTAGTAGATCGAGTACCTGTCCGGGGACTGGAAGACCTGGCGGCCCGACCACTGGCGGCACATCCGCTGGCCCTCGATGGCGCCGGTGTCGTCGGTGGGGAAGACGAGGCCGTCGTTCTCGTAGGCCTTGTAGATGATGCCGGTCTCGTCGTTGCGGATGAAGTGGCAGACCAGGTCCAGGTGGCGGTGGGCCAGGTTGGTGAACCGGTGCGCGGCCATCTCGTAGGAGACGGAGTAGACGTCGCGCAGGTCCTCCACGGAGAGGTCGCGGGCCTTCTTGGCCTCCTGGAGGTAGGTCACGGCAGTGGCCTCGGGGATGAGGACTGCCGCCGCGAAGTAGTTGGCCTCCACCCTCTGGCGGAGGAAGTCACCGAAGTCGCGGGGCTGCTTGTGCCCCAGGATCACGTGGCCCAGGGTCTGCAGGAGGATCGTGCGCGGGCTGTGCATGCCCAGGGTCGTCTCGCGCTTGAGGTAGATGCGCCGGTTGACGTGGTCGGTCAGGGAGCGCACAGAGCGGGGAAGGTCCTGGACGTACTTCAGGGAGAACCCGTGGTGGGTGGCGATCGCCAGGATCTGCCCCTGGGAGAGGGGCCCGGCGGTGTAGTTGACCGCCGCCAGGGTTTCGGCGGCCGCCTTCTCGATGCCCTCGAAGTAGTTGCCGCGCTCACGCATCTGCCGCCGCAGGTCGGCGTTGGCCCTGCGGGCCTCCTCGGGGGTGGCGGTCGGCTTGGCGTGGCGCCGCTTGAGCTCGTCGTACAGGCCCACGATGTGCTCGAGGACGTCGTTGGGGACCCGCTTGCCCACCTTCAGGTGCGGGAGGTTGAGGCCTTGGTAGAGGGAGTCCCGCTGCGCCTCCTCGACCGAGATCTCGAGCTGGGCGCGACGGCTCGGAGGCTGCCTCGAAAGAAGTTCTTCCACGGAGACACCGAGGGCGGTCGCCAGGGACGTGAGGAGGGAGAGCTTGGGTTCACGTTTGCCGTTCTCCAGCAGTGAGAGCTGCGAGGGCGCCCGGCCCACACGTTCACCCAGGTCAGACAGGGTCAAGCCGCGCGTCTTGCGCAGGTGACGGAGCCGCTGCCCGAAGGTGACGAGATCTAGGTCACCTGTCAAAGTCGGTATTTCTTCAGCACCAAAGTACGCCATGCGTTCATTGTAGGAGAAGAAACGAAGATCTTCACCCGATTTCGAGTGGAAAAGTCTTGGATCTTGCTCAAGAATCATAGTTACCGGCGGGGAACTTACCGCACAGGGATCACCCCCTGTCCCTGTAAGGCCTCTCTCGACCGGTGTGAACACCTTGGGGACTACACGAAGGCGGGAACGAAGATGAGCACCAGCGCTCGACGTCAGGAAGCCAGCGCCGAACTGCAGCGCGACTGGGAGACCAACCCCCGGTGGGCCGGTATCGAGCGCACCTACTCCGCCGATGACGTCGTCAAGCTCCGCGGCTCCGTGCAGGAGGAGCACACCCTGGCCCGCCGCGGCGCCGAGCGCCTCTGGGACCTGCTCCACAACGAGGACTACGTCAACAGCCTCGGTGCGCTGACCGGTAACCAGGCGGTCCAGCAGGTCCGCGCCGGCCTGAAGGCCATCTACCTCTCCGGGTGGCAGGTCGCGGCCGACGCCAACCTGTCGGGCAGCACCTACCCGGACCAGAGCCTCTACCCGGCCAACTCGGTCCCGGCCGTCGTCCGCCGCATCAACAACGCGCTCATGCGCGCCGACCAGATCACCTGGTCCGAGGGTGACGACACCGCCCCCGAGTGGCTGGCTCCGATCGTGGCCGACGCCGAGGCCGGCTTCGGCGGCGTCCTGAACGCCTACGAGCTGATGAAGGGCATGATCGCCTCCGGCGCCGCCGGCGTCCACTGGGAGGACCAGCTCGCTTCCGAGAAGAAGTGCGGCCACCTGGGCGGCAAGGTCCTGATCCCGACCAGCCAGCACGTCAAGACGCTGAACGCCGCCCGCCTCGCCGCGGACGTCGCCGGTGTCCCGTCCCTGGTCATCGCGCGGACCGACGCTCAGGCCGCGACGCTGATCACCAGCGACATCGACGAGCGCGACCAGGCCTTCACCACCGGTGAGCGCACCGACGAGGGCTTCTACCGCTTCCGCAACGGCGTCGACGCCTGCGTCGCCCGCGGTCTGGCCTACGCGCCGCACTCCGACCTGCTCTGGATGGAGACCGCGACGCCCGACCTCGAGGTCGCCCGCCGCTTCGCCGAGCGCATCAAGGCCGAGTACCCGGACCAGATGCTGGCCTACAACTGCTCGCCGTCCTTCAACTGGAAGCGTCACCTCGACGACGCGACCATCGCGAAGTTCCAGCGCGAGCTGGGCCACATGGGCTACAAGTTCCAGTTCATCACCCTGGCGGGCTTCCACTCGCTCAACCACTCGATGTTCGACCTGGCCAAGGGCTACGCCAAGAACGGCATGACGTCGTACGTCGAGCTCCAGGAGGCCGAGTTCGCGTCCGAGGCCGACGGCTACACCGCCACGCGCCACCAGCGCGAGGTCGGCACCGGCTACTTCGACGCCATCAGCACGACCATCTCCCCCGAGGCCAGCACCACGGCTCTCACCGGCTCCACCGAGGAAGACCAGTTCTCAGCGGCTCACTGATTCTGGTCTTCGTTCCCCAGAGGTCGTCCCTCCCCGCTTTCGTGGCTGGGGCGGGGCGGGACGACCTCTCCCCCCTAGCCGTCGGCCATGCGCGGTCCGTGTCACACGCGCATGGCCGGCGGCTTTTCCGTGCTCTGGTGTTCCGTGCCCTGGCAGCACTCGCGCTCGCCGTTGGCTACCTGCGTTAAACTCTCCAATTCGCGTCGTACTACATGAAGCAATACACAAGCGGTGCAGTACGATAGACACTGATTTGGGCGACATAACTCGGCTTCTGAGCAGCATTCTGCTCGCCGCTTCCCAGCTCACAGCAGTTAAACAGGGTTTACTGGCCGGATGCGGCCATATGCGATCGCGCGCCCCCTGGTCACATCGGAGAAACTCCAATATCGTGTTTCGTGCATGGGTCACAGAATAATAACGCCCGGCTCGCGCCGACCTTTCCAGGGCCGGTACCGCGAGACGGCCCACAGGCGTCCCGTCGGGCCGACCCGCAGCACACATCCCCGATCACATGGAGTCACTGTGAAGCTCGAGGACATCAGCAAGGAGACCCTCATCACGGCCCGCCGCTTGCTCGCCGGAAGCGCGATCGCCGCGGTCGCCGTGTTCGGCGTCGCGGCCTGTGAGGACGGCGCTGTCGACGACCCGGGCGTCGAGGTCGAGGACGACGGCCTCGAAGACGACCTCGACGACGGTATGGACGACGAGGGCGAAGAGTAGCCCACAGAACCTGTGCGGCCGGGGCGGCGTCCACGCAGCGCCGCTTCGGCCCCGCACAACCCTGACCCGCACACCGCAGCTACCGAACACCACCCGCCCGACACCCCTGTCCCGCAACGGGCCCGCTCCGGTCGGCACCGGCGCACCGGTGGCACCGGGCACCCCTGGACCGGAGCTGGGCCTTGCCCGGACCGCGTAGATTCGACGCGTGACCGACAGAACCCATGACGACCCGCGCAAGTCGGCCCCCACCCCTCACGAGGGGACCAGCGCGGCAGCCGCAGTCCCGAACTTCCTCCCCAGCCGCTCCCTGCTGCGCTGGGAGATCCTGTGCGTACTCGCCGTCTCCCTGGGCGCCGCCGCGGTGTCGGCGACCATCGCGTTCGTCGGTGTACTCACCGCGCCCGAGTCGATGGCGGAGCAGACCGCCAGCCTCATCCCGACCCGCGCCGAGGGCCGCCCGTGGCTCGACCTCGCCTACCAGCTGTACGCGGTGGCTTTCGCGCTGGCCCCGGTCGCGCTCGTGGTGTACCTGCTGCACCGGAGCGGGGGATCGGCGCGCACGATCGGCTTCGACCTGCGCAGGCCGGGTTTCGACACCTGGAGCGGGCTGGCCCTGGCCGGACTGATCGGCGTCGGCGGCCTGGCCGTCTACGTCGTCTCCTGGCAGCTCGGTCTCACCCGCACCATCGTGCCGAGCACCTTGGAGGGCAACTGGTGGGACATGCCCATCCTGGTCCTCCAAGCGCTCAAGAACGGGATCCTCGAAGAGGTGATCGTGGTGGGCTACCTGCTGCACCGGTTGGGGCAGTTGGGGTGGTCGCCATGGAAGGCCGTGCTGGCCAGCTCGGTGGTGCGCGCCTTCTACCACCTGTACCAGGGGGTCGGGATGTTCGTCGGCAACCTGGTGATGGGACTCGTGTTCGGCTGGTTCTACGTGCGCTACGGCCGCGTGATGCCCTTGGTGGTGGCGCACACGGTGATCGACATCGTGGCGTTCGTGGGCGCCGTGTACCTCATCGGACGGATCGACTGGCTCCCGATCTGAGCCCCGGAGCCTCGCCCCTCCGCATCGCCCCGGGTCCGCTCCCCGGCCCCGCCGGGAACCCTCCCGTCATCCTCTGCGGCGCTCAGGCCCGCGCAGCGGCCTTCGCGTCGATGGCGTCCTCCAAGTAGCGGGGGCGGCCAAGGAGGAGCCCCACAACGAGGTTGAGGGCCACGAGGGACATCGCCAGCGCCAGCGGCGCGTGCCAGCCGCCGCTGAGTTCGTGCAGCAGGCCGAAGAGGAAGGGCCCGGCCCCTCCCAGCAGGTAGCCGAGGCTCTGGCTGGAGGCGGACATCGCCGCCGTGCCCTCGGCCGTGCGGGTGCGCACCGCGAAGATGGTCAGCGCCAGCACGAAGCTGCCCATGCCGATGCCGATGAAGGTGGTCCACACCCAGGTTCCGGCCAGCGGGGAGATCCAGAGCCCGCTGAAGCCGATGATGTAGGCGACCACGAACAGTACGACGAAGACCCGCTGGTCGCGTACGCGGACGATGAGCGTGGGCATGACCAGGGACATCGGGATGCCCAGGGCGGTGAGATAGCCCAGCATCACCCCCGCGGACTGGGCGTCGAGGCCCTGGTCGCGGAGCATCTGGGCGTACCAACCGAACATGATGTAGGCGAGGGAGGACTGGGTGCCGAAGTACAGGACGCCCTGCCATCCGATACCCGTGCCCAGCACCTGGCGCACGCTCAGCGCCTGCCGGGCGTCGCCGGGAGCGGGTTCGTGGCGCAGGGCCAGCAGCCACGGCAGCACGGCGGCCAGGCCGAAGAGGGCGTAGGCGCCGATGGCGATCCGCCACTCGCCGGTGGCCTGTTCCATGGGGACGGTGGCAGCGGCGGCGACGGCCGTGCCCAAGGCCAGGCCGGTGGTGTACACCGTGGTCATCAGCCCCACCCGGTGCGGGAAGTGCTGCTTCACCAAAGCCGGGAGGATGACATTGCCGATCGCGCCGCCGGAGAGTGCCACGACGCTCAGGGCGAGGAACAGCCAGGGCTCGGGGGCCAGGGAGCGGGCGACGAGGCCGACGGTGAGGGCCGCCAGCGCGTAGACGAGCAGGTGGTGCGAGCCGAGCCGGCGGCCGAGGAACGGGGTGAGGCCGCCGAAGAGCGCGAAGCAGAGCACGGGAAGGGTCGTGAGGATACCGGCGCCCACCGCGGTCATGCCGAGCCCCTGGGTGACCTCGTCGAGGACCGGACCCACACTCGTGATCGCGGTCCTCAGGTTGAGGGCGGCCAGTGCGATGGCCAAGGCGATCAGCAGAAGGCCCGCGCGGGTGGGTGCGGAGGCGGAGTCTGACCCGCTCAGGGGACTGTCCTGCACGTTGTGCTTTCGCGTCGGCGCGGCGCTCATGGAAGGCGGCTCACAGATTCGTAGGATGACCCTATGTACTTCATGAGGATAACGCATTGTCGCTCAAGGCCAATTCCAAGCTCCAACTGGTCTAAGCTCCGGCTTTAACCGATCCGTACCTGAGCGCTGGCCCAATCATCCGGCGACCCGCCCCTAGGAGGTATAAGCGTGCCCCTCGCCTCGACACGCCGGACCGGTCTCGTCGACCAGGTCATCAGTCAGCTAAGAGCCCAGATCGACTCGGGTGAATGGGGCGTGGGAGATCGCATCCCCACCGAGTCGGAGCTGTCCGAACAGCTCGAGGTAGGCCGTAACACCGTACGCGAGGCCGTACGGGCCCTCGCCCACGCGGGGCTGCTGGAGATTCGCCAAGGCGCCGGAACCTTCGTCCGCGCCTCCAGCGAGCTCGGCGGGGCCCTGCGCCGCCGCCTGGAACGCTCCCGGCTGAGGGAGAACCTGGAGGTGCGCCGTGCACTGGAGGTCGAGGCCGCGCGCCTGGCCGCACTGCGCCACAGCGACGAGGACATGGCCGACATCGACCGCGCCATGGCCCTGCGCGAGGAGGCGTGGCGCAACCGGGACATGGGCGCGTTCGTGGAGGCCGATTTCACGTTCCACCGGTCCGTGGTGAACGCCACCCACAACACCCTGCTCATCGACCTGTACGACGACATCGCCCAGGTCGTCTACGCCAGCATCGCGCACACGGCGTACGAGCAGAGCGACGAGGCGGCCAACCGGCCCTCGTCGGACACCGACGGCATCGACCACAGCGGACTGACCGAGGCTATCCGGGACGCGGACGCCATCCGCGCCGCCCGCGAGGCCACCTGCTACATCGACGAGCTGCTCTCCCTGACGGAGGAGTGACCTCCGGGGCCGGTCCGCATCCCCCGCGGACCGGCCCCGGAACACAAGCGAGCGTCAGTCCCCTCCATAGACGTCGCCCACCGCCGAGCGCGGACCCAGCCGGGGCCGGACACAGCCGCCCTCCGCCGCCCGGGCCTCGCGACGGGCACTCAGGGAACGCGGGCGGCCGCGCCGCACGCCGGGCTCGGGCTCGCCCTCCCAGCCGGTGACCCTGGACGGGTCCAGACCCAACAGGTCGAGGGTGCTCTCCCCCGCGCTGACCGCTTCGATGAGCTCCTGTTCGCGGGAGAGGCTGCTCATGGTCTCGGCGATGATCGTGCTCACCTGCCCGCGGGGCAGGCAGACCACGCCGTCGTCGTCGGCGACGATCCAGTCGCCCCGGCGCACGGACAGCGGAACGGGACCGGTCGCGTCCATGCTGACTTGCTGGCCGATGGAGCCGCCCGCGTCGTGTCCGGCCTCTCTGACCGCGACCCCGGCCCCGAAGACCGGGAGCTCGCAGCGGGCGATCGCGGCGATGTCGCGCACACAGCCGTCCAGGACGACCCCCGCCACACCGGCGGTCCGTGCGGCCACCGCGAGGATCTCGTCGACGTAGCCGTATTCGGGCTCACCCGCCACGTCCACCACCAAGGCGGATCCCGGGGGCGCTTGGGCGACCGCGACGTGCAGCGCGAGGTTGTCGCCCGGAGCACAGCGCACCGGGAAGGCGGTCGCGGCGAACGCGGCCCCCGGCCAAACGGAGAAGAGGTGGGTCCCGAACGGCCGACCGCCGCATCGAGCCAGTGCCACCGTGCCCACAGCCGTCAACGTCTTCGCAAGCGCCACGTCAGCCTCCATTACACCCGCGCCCGGTGCGGTCGGTTCGGACCGACCCCCTCCATACTCACCGGTAACTTAAGCGTCACGCAAGGCATGCCAGCCCGAAACACGTAAAAATGCTACCGCCGGTTACAGATAACACCGAGCGCACCCGAAAAGCTACCCCCCGTGTCGCATCCCAGGCATGACAAGGGCCGCCCACGGTCGCCCCAGCCCGCGGCCAACGGCCATTCAGCGGCCGGTCCACTGTCCGAACCTACGCGGCCGCGCCCACTCAGCTGACGGCGGCGACCACGTCCAGGGCCGCGCGGGCGGCGGCGACGTCGTGCACCCGGAAGACCCGGCCCCCCTCCCGGGCGGACACCGCCAAGGTGGCCAGCGTCCCGTCACCGCGCTCGGTGAGCCCGGCCTCGAGGGTCTCCCCCACGAAATCCTTGTTGGAGACGGCCACGAGCACCGGCCAACCGGTGGCGGCCAGCTCTCCGAGACGCCGGGTGAGCTCGAGGGACTGGTACGTGTTCTTACCGAAGTCGTGCGTGGGGTCGATCATCACCCCGTCGGGGCGGACCCCCAACGACACCGCGCGTTCAGCCAGGGCACACACCCCGGACACCACGTCGGCGACGACGTCACGGTAGTGCACCCGGTGGGGGTCGGTGCGCGGCGCCAACCCGCCGCTGTGACTGCACACCAGCCCGGTGCCGAACTCCGCTGCCACCCGGGCCAGCTCCGGGTCGGCACCGGCCCAGGTGTCGTTGATCATGTCCGCGCCTGCTTCGGCACAGGCCCGGCCCACCGTGGCCCGCCAGGTGTCGACGGAGATCACCACCCCGGGGTGGCGGGCACGCAGCTCCCGCACGAACGGCACCGTGCGGCGGATCTCCTCCGCCTCGTCGACGTGCGCGCCGTATCCGGCCTTGACCCCGCCCACGTCGATGATGTCCACGCCCGCGGCCACGGCGTGGTCGGCCGAGGCCAGCGCGGCGTCGAGGGCGTAGGTGGCGCCCCGGTCGTAGAAAGAGTCGGGGGTCCGGTTGATCACCCCCATCACCGCGTACCGGTGCCCCTCGAACGTCTGGCCCCGCAAACGCAGTGTCCCTGTCCCCTCCGGCACCGCCGGCCCCTCCGTCAGCATGAGCCCATCATGGAGCACACGGAAAGCACGAGGCCACATGGCCCGCCCTGAGCGGGGACGGAGTACGGGAGGAGCCCCCGGATGCGCGGGGGGCTCGGCGTGAGCGGGGGCTCGGCTCGGGTCCGGTTCAGTCGGGGACCCAGCCGCCCGAACGCTCGCCGCCCCGCCGTTCCTTGCGCACCTGGAGGTGCTCCCAGGTCTCGACGTGGCCGACGTACGCGGTTCCACGAACGGTCTCCAGAGCTTCCACCAGCTGCTGACGGTCCGGCGCGGTGAGCGTGCCGACCACGTCGTAACGGCCGAAGCCACTGGCCAGGAAAGAGATCCTGGACAAGTTGGCCAGGCCGGTACCGAGCGCGTCGGCGTCGCCCCGGCAGCGCAGGCCGAAGCCGATCTGTTCGTTGGCGCCCACCGCCGACGGCTCCACGAGCGCGGTCACGTGGACCACCCCCGAATTGAGCAGGCGCACCACCCGGGACCGGGCCGCCGCCTGTGACAGGCCCACCTGGCGGGCCAGGTCGGCGTACGAAGCACGACCGTCCTTGAGTAGTCGGCGAACCAGACGCCAGTCCAAGGCGTCCAACTCTATGTCGCGTAGTTCCCTCACGCTGCTGTGGGCGTCCTTGTACACGGCGTTGGCCCGGAAGACCTCCGCGCCGTCCACACCGGGTAGCGAGCGCAGGTCGGTGAGCTCCTTGGTGAGCGCGGCGTCATCGGCCACGCGCACCTGTGCGACGGCCGGGAACCTCCCGGCCGCATGCGCCGCGAAGGTCACGGCCTCGCGTTCCCCCAGCGCATCAAGCAGCGGACCGACCGGCCCGCTGACACGGAACGACACGTGGCCGAGGACTTCCATGCCCACCACTCCGGCGTGCAATACCCCGACAATTCTGATCGCCCCAGACTGCACGAGCTGGCGCACTCTGGCGCGTACCGCAGTCCGGGACAGGCCCACCCCGTCGGCTAGGGCCTGGAACGTCGCTCTGCCGTCCCCCTGCAACGCCCGCATGAGAGCGGCGTCAACCGCATCGAGCACGATAGTTGCCTTTCGTTCCCATGACGCCGCCCATACCCCCGGACGGCGCCCCCTCCTCCGGCCAGATCATCGCAGCTGTTGCGCGCGTTCACTACTGATCGCGAAAGAAATCGGTTGATTCACCCCTTTGAGCGGACCGGAGGCGCTCCCCAAAGCCTCAACGACGACCTCCCGACCACATAACAGACTTGTATAGAACAGTCCCTATGAGGTGGCCGCCGTGCACACAACCCTGACAAAGCGCCACACTGATCACACGGGCCTTTCGACACCCCCCAGGGGCACCGGTACTCCGCGGAGCTGAAACCGACCGAGGGGTAGAGGGAACCAAAGGGCCGTCTTCGGACGTGTACCTGAGAAGAGGCACAACAGCAGAGGTGCCCGCCACCCGGCGACAGTGGCGCGGACACCGGACACAGGACAAAGGACGACGGGGCGGCGGTCATGATCGCCCCGCGGCTTGAGAGGAATCGCTGGTGGCAGCGGAGGACGAGCGGCGGGACGCGGCGCCCAAGCGCCCGAGCACTGAGCGCCCGAGCACTGGGGGGGCGCTGCTGTGGACCGCCGCGTCGCTTCCCCTCCCCGGGGTGGCCCACCTGCGCATGAGGCGCAGGGCCGCCGGAGGACTGGTCCTCGGCACCTACCTTCTGGGGATCACCGCGCTGGTCGTCTGGTTGCTCCGGTTGGGCGCGCACGATTCGACCACCGTGACGACGCTGGCCGGGCTGGCCGTGCGGGAACAGGTCCTGCTGGGCGCGATGGGCGCCGTGTTCGTGGTCGTGGTCCTGTGGCTGGCCGTCATCGTGCACTCGTGGGTGATCACCCGGCCGAAGGACACCAAGCGCGGTCACCGGGTCCTCGGCGGCACCGTTGTGCTACTGCTGTGCCTGACCCTGGGTGTACCCGCGGGTTGGGCCCTGCACGGCGGTTACACGGCCTACGAGACGCTGGGCTCGGTCTTCAACGCCCCCGAGCGCGACGACCTCCCCCCGCATGACGAGGCCGACCCGTGGAACGGCGCCGACCAGGTCAACGTGCTCCTCATCGGGGCGGACTCGGCGGAGGAGCGGCACGGGGTGCGCACCGACACCATGATGGTGGCGAGTCTGGACACGGAGACCGGCGACGTGGTCCTGGTGGGGCTGCCGCGCAACCTGGAGAACGTGCAGTTCCCCGAGGACAGCGAACTGGCCGAGCGCTTCCCGGAGCCGTGGGGCTTCGACCAGCTGCTCAACGACATCTACGAGGCGGTCGCCGAGGAGCCCGATGAGCTCGCCCTCAACCCGCGTGCCTCCGACCCCTCCGCCGACACCCTCAAGAAGGTCATCGGGTACAACCTCGACCTGGACGTGGAGTACTACGCCATGGTCGACATGCTGGGCTTCCGCGACCTGATCGACGCCGTCGGCGGCGTGCAGGTGCGCATCGACGAGCCGATCCCGTACGGGATCCACGGCGGTGTCCTGGAGCCCGGGCTCCGCCGCCTCGACGGCTATGAGGCGCTCTGGTACGGCCGCACCCGGATCGGTACCGACGACTACGGGCGGATGGGCCGCCAGGGCTGCCTGATGAAGTACGTGGCGGAGCAGGTCGACCCCACCACCGTGCTCACCAGCTACCGCCAGCTGGCCGGCGCGACCAAGCGCACGCTCAGCACCGACATCCCCCAGTCCAAGGTGCCCGCCTTCATCGAGCTGGCCGACCAGGTCACCGACACCGGGGACATGAGCGCGCTGCAGCTGTCGCCGCCCCAGGTGAACACCGGCAACCCGGACTGGGAGGAGATCCAGGAGCTGGTCGACGAGGCCGTCAGCGGTGAAGTCGCCACCGGCGACGAGCTTCCCGACGACCCCGACGCCTCCCCCACCGGCGAGGACGGGGAGAACGGGACCGAGGAGAACGGCGAGGACGGCGAAGCCGGAGAGGGCAACGGCGCCCCGGAGGACCCGACCGAGGAGGAGTGGGAAGAGATGGGCGAGGACGAGCGGACCGAGTGGCAGGAGTACACCGGTCTGGACGAGCCCTCCCCCGCCGACCCGGGCCGCCAGGTGGGTTCGGAGGCCACTGACCTCGACGCGATCTGCCCCTGATCCCCGATGATCTTGCCCCTGTCTCCACCCTCGGCGGCCGAAGGTGGAGACAGGGGCAAGATCACGGCGGTCAAACCTGGCGCGGGCGGAATGACCGGTGTCGGTCAGCTGGTCACCGAGGGTTGCCGCCCCGGCGCGGGCGTGTGACGCTGGCGCCGTGACCACTGCGCAGCTCTGGACTCTCGTCGCACTGGGCGCTTTTCACGGACTCCACCCCGGGATGGGTTGGCTACTCGCCGTCAGCAGAGGGTTGCAGGAGGGCGGTCGCGGCCAGGTCCTGAGCGCCCTCCCGGCGATCGCGGTAGGGCACGCGGGCAGTGTCGCGATCGCGGCGGTGGCGGTCACCGTGACGGGTTCGAGCACGGCGTCGGTCCTCTTCCCCGTACTGGGCGGCGGGGTGATCGTCCTGGTGGGGCTCGTGATGCTGCTGTCCCGGCAGCACTTCCACTGGCGCGACGTGCGGCTTCCCCTGTGGCAGCTGACCGCTTGGTCGTTCCTGATGTCCTCCGCGCACGGGGCGGGGCTGATGCTGATGCCGGTCCTGGCCGGCCAGCTCTCGCACACGCACGTCGACAGCGGCCACGGCGGCGAGGACGGCGGCCACGGGGATCACGGCGTGGCGGTCGGGGGCGGGGGGCCGGCCGGAGAGGCCGCGGAAAGCGCCTGGAGCCTGTGGGACGCCACCCTGCTCGGGCTCGCGGCCACGGGGGTGCACACCCTGGCGATGCTCGCCGCAGCCGGGGTCGCGGCCCTGATCGCCTACGACTTCCTCGGGGTGCACGCTCTGCGGTGGAAGGGCGTGACCATGGACCGGATCTGGGCGCTGACCCTGCTCCTGGGCGGCCTTTTCGTGCTCTGGTCGGTCATCTGAACAGGCCCCGGGGCCGGGTCGATCGCCGACGGGCTGCGTTCGGCGGGCATCGGTGCGTGGATTTCGGCTTGATCCTCGCCACAGTCGGGAATGGGAGAATGGTCCGCCGTGTCCCATAGACGGAGAAACCTATGCGGGAGCCGTAGACACTGGCGCCCGGGACGTCGACGGTTGAGCGGCCGTCCGTCCCCGGCGTAGAGGGGCAGAGTCCATGACACACAGGTCCGTCAGACCCGAGCGCCGTTGGCACGGGTTGATCACGTCGGTGGCGATCCTGGCCGTGCTGGCCACGGTCGCGGTCATCGGCACCCGCTGGGTGGTGGAGAACCAGGAGCGGATCTTCCCGACCTCCGCCCCGTGGGGGCCGGAATGTTCCGTGTACGCCGGTGACGAGCAGGTCCGCCTCGACCGGGACCAGGCCAAGCGGGCCAGCACCGCCGCGGCCGTGATCGCTCAGGGGGACAGCGCCCCCATCGAGCAGCCGAACGTCGACGACATCCCCGAAGAGGTCATGGACGTCCTCGTCAACGGACCGGAGGAGGACGCGGGTCCCTCGTTGAGCTGCCGCTACTCCGGCGAGGAGGTGGAGTTCGAGGAGGAGGAGCCCTCGGGCCTGACCCCGCGCGCCACCACGCTCAAGGCCGGCATCGAGAACGACTTCGCCGACACCGATATCGGCGGGTACGTGCCCGGCGGGTACGACTCCGGGCACGGCGAGGGGTCGGCCCACTACGAGGGCCGTGCGCTGGACATCTTCTACCGTCCGGTCAACGAGGACAACCGCCGCGAGGGCTGGCTGCTGGCGCACTGGCTGATCGCGCACGCCCCGGACTACCAGATCGACGTGATCATCTTCGACGACAAGATCTGGAGCACGTACTACCCGTCGATGGGCTGGCGCCACTACGACGCCGATCCGGACAACGAGATCCTGCGCCACCTGGACCACGTGCACGTGGACGTGCTGCGCGGAGACCCCGGAGAGGACGACGTCTGACCGGCTGATCGCGGTCGGAGGGCGGGCGGAGTCATAACTGCACGGCGCGAGGTGCCCGGACCCGCGCGGGTCCGGGCACCTCGCGCCGTGCGCCTGTGGTCGGAGCGGCGTCCGCGGGTGGGGACGTCAGTCCTCCAAGCGGAAGCCGAGTTTGAGGCCCACCTGGAAGTGGGCGACGTCGCCGCCCTCGATGTGGCCGCGGACCTCGGTGACCTCGAACCAGTCGAGTCCGCGCAGCGTGGCCGAGGCCCGTTGGATTCCGTTGCGGATGGCCTGGTCGACCCCGTCGGGCGAGGTCCCGACGATCTCTGTGACGCGATAGGTGTGGTCGGTCATGGGTGACCCCCTGCGTAGTCGGTGGCGCCTGCGTAGTCGGTGGCGCGGGTCGCGCGAACGCGTCCCCGTACCCCGGCCTCCCCCCGATCGGCGGTGACCACACGGATCCCCCGTTTTCCCTCGGGAACCTCTCCGGAGAGGGAATCGAGGCGCTTTACCGCGATTTTCTGAGGACTTTGGTCCCGGTTGGGGCTCAATTGACCCGAGCGAGCGGTGATTCGTTGGACGAATGGCGCGCCTGAAGGGAGGGCGGGATGCCAGATGAGTCCTGACCTGGGGCGTAAGGCCCTCCCCCGGTGGGACTGTCCCGAGACAACGTCGTAACTGACTCTTGACGTACCCCGGGGGGCAGCGGTGTACATTGGGTCTTAGCGCTTCGGTCCCCCGTCGAAGCGCGGGGCGATGTTTCGAGCCCCCGTCGAAACATCGCGTGCGACGCCGGGTGGTTTGCCCCCGTAACCACCCGGCGTCGCCTTTTGTCCGCTGCCGGTCGGTGAATACCCGGCCGTGGCTGGGGGTTGACCATCGAAACCGCTTTGTCTCCTGGGGATCAGCTTTGGGTAATACCGCACCGGACGCACACTGCTCGCGCAGGGACTGCAAAGCCCCGGCCGAGTGGGCCCTCGTCTGGAACAACCCGAAGCTGCACACGCCGGACCGCCGCAAGGTGTGGGTCGCCTGTGGGGAGCACCGGGAGTACCTCGCCAACTTCCTCGGTATGCGCGGCTTCCTCAAGGAGACCGTCCCCATGTCCGAGTTCAACGGCTAGGGTCGGCGGTGGTCCGGTCGGGTGGCCTTGGGAGCACGGAGCTCCGTGGTTCTCAGCCCAGGGCCGTGCTCCAGGCCGACAGCCGGACCTCCTCGTGGCGGCTGCGGCCCGCATCCGCCACCAGGTCCGGCCAAGGATCCGCCCAGGTGCTCTCACGAGCCGCGTTCTCGACCAGGCTGAGCGCGGTCAGGCCGGCATAGAGGCCGACCGGGCCTCCGTCGTCCTCGGCCGCCGTGAGCAGGCGGCGCGCCACCACCGTCAGCACCTCCAGGCCGACCTTCGCGCGCCCGTAACGCGGACACACCGGGTCGACGGCCCTGTGCAGCCAGCGCACACCGCCGTGGGGCCGTGAGGCCAGCAAGCGGGCTGCCAGGAGCAGGTGGTCCACCACCTGTTCGGGTGCGGGTTCACCCTCGGCCAGCTTTACAGTGCGGGTCAGGTCACCGCCCACGGCTTCGAGGGCGTAGCGCACGAGCTCGGGTCGGGCGGTGAGCAGGGCCAGGGCACGATCCGACTGCTCCCGGACGACCGTGTCCCCGGCGGGCGCGCACCGGAGGGCTTCGTGCAGGCTGTCGAGCACGCGCACCATCCTGTTCCGGGCCGTACGCACCCGCTGGTGGTCTAGCTCCACTGGTACCGGGCGCTGGCCCTGCCTCTCTTGCGCACACGGTCCCCGTCCCGGATGCGGAACGCCCTGCTCGGGGCCGGGGATCTGGGCCATGAGGCCGTCCAGGACCTCGCCGAGGCGGTCCAGGCCCCTGCCGCGGTTCAGCGTCAGCCGGAAGGTGGCCATCACGCGGTCACAGGGACGGTCGAGGTCGAGGACCGCCTCGACCACGTCGTCGACCGTCTCCGAACCCCAGGCGGCCCACCGCGCCCACCAGTCGGCCATGCGCCAGTGGCTGCGCGTCGGCACAGGAAGGGCGGTGAGGGTTTCGGCGGAGCGCTCTCGAAGGGCTGGCGCCAACTGGGCCGGGTCGACGCCCAGGAGCGCGATCTGGATCTCCTCCTCCACGAAGTCCGGTGCCCGTTCGGCCAGGGCGGCCCGTGCTTCGGGATCGTCCGCACAGCGGAGGAGTGCGGCGGCCGCCGCGGCGAGCACGTCCCGGTGTTCGTCCACGCGTCGCAGGCTCCTCGCGAGGGCGGAGACCGCCTCAGGCGGGCGGTGCCGGGCCAGGAGCCGGGCGGCGGCCCTGCGGACGGCGACCTTGCCCGCGCCCTCCGGGACGCCGGACAGGAGCGGCCCGAGGCGGGAGGGACGAACCCGCTCCGCGCACCGGGACAGGGCCGGCCCGACCGCCCGCGACTGTGGGCCGCTGGAGTGCTCCGTGATCAGTTCCAGGGCGTGCTCGGGATCATCGGTCGGCCGAGCGCGGACAGGGCAGCCTCGCGCAGAACCACGTCGCCGCCGACCAGGTGTCCGGCGAGGTATGCGTGACCGCCGGGCAGCGCGCCCAGGGAACGCACGGCGGCCTCCCGGTCGGCCGCGGGGACCGAGGGCTCCTCGACGACGGCGGTCAGGTGCGCGCGGAGCCGTTCCCTCAGTTCCGGCGGCCAGATACGGGCCGAGGGCAGGACGCGTGTCCGGAGGGCCTGGGGAACCCACGCGGGCCCGTCTTGGCAGGCACCGACGGCGTCCAAGGCCCGCAGGAGCACCGCGGGAGGTTGGTACCGCACAAGGAGGTCCCAGACCCTGGGGATGCGGGCGGTGTGCGGTTCGTCCTCGAACAGGCTCAGCGCCCTGCCCGCCCGGTCCGGCCCGGCCAGGTACAGGGCGGCCGCCCGCGCGACGGTACCGGGGTCGGGGTCAGCCAGTACGGCCGCCCGCAGAAGGCCGTCGAGCGCGGTGAGGTGGCGGGCCCGGCGGCCGAGCTCTCCGGCCAGGGCCACGGCGGGACCGTGGTCGCCGCGGCGGCACGCCCCGGTCAGGAAGTCGCTCAGCCGACCGACGAGGACGGACTCCGCCCCGGGCGGAAGGAGCTGGTAAAGGCGGGGTTCGGGGCCGTGCCGGTGGCCGCTGTGCGTCTCCGGCATCCACCACGGAAGCACCCTGCGCCCTCCGAGGCGCGTGGTCCAGGGCGCGCTGTGCCGGGCCCGGTCCGGGTCACCCAGGCCTTCGGCGCCGAAGCGTTCGATGAGCCGCCGGTACACCTCGATCCCCCAGTCCACTGCGGGCCCGTGGGCGCGGGTTTCCGGGTGGGACAGGAACCGGGCGGCCAGGTGCCGCAGAGCGCCGCGCGTGGCGGCGGAAGTGTCACGCGCCTGGGCGGTGTCCGCCAGCAACCGGTGCAGCACCGGGAGGGACCGCACGAGAGGTCGGGGGCCGAGGTCGGTCAGGGTGAGCAGTAGCGCGCGGCGTACCGCGTCGCGGTCCACCCGGTGGCGTTCGACCCGTTCGGTGAGGACGGCGGCCAGCACGCCCGGGTCGCCGGTGCGGGCGGACGCCTCCACCAAGCGGGCCAGGCCCCGCGCCCGTCGTGCGGGGTCACCACAGGAAGCGGCCTCGCCGAGCGGCCCGGCCGCCTCCGCGTAGGGCAAGTGGGCGATCGCGTCGAGGTCCTGGTCGGGGTCGCGCGTGCGGCTGCCGGTCCGTTGGAACACCGAGAGCTCCGCCAGGGCACCGCGGGCCAGGGACACCGCACGGTCCCGGGGCAGCAAGTCCAGGAAAGGCAGCAGGGCTTCGGGGTTCCGGGTACGCGTCCAGTACTCGACTTCCCGGTCCAGGAGGGGCTCCGCCACCTCCCAGGGCATGGAACGAAGCACACACCGGACCGCCCCTGAGCGCTTGCGCATGGCGAAACGCAACTGGCGTTCCAAAAGGCGGCCGACGGGTACATCGGGGTGCTTGGTGACGACCCGGTCGGGGTGGGCGAGCCGACGGGCGCGGGGGCAGCGGAGGTGCGTACCGGTCAGGGCTCCGACGCCGACGATCTCCACCACCCGGGCCGGGCGGACCGGGTCCAGTGCCTCCAGAGCACGGCGCCAGTCGTTCATGGTGAACCGGTCAGTGATGTGTTCGGTGAGCAGGTCGGCCACGGTGTCGGGGTGTCGGCGGGCCAGGCGCCGCCAGGACCGGACCGCGTGCGCCAGGTCGGCCAGGTGGCGGGCGACCGCCTCCGGTGTGCAGGCGGGCAGGAGTGCCGCCGCCTCCGCATCACCGTGCTGGTGGAGTACCCGCTGCAGAAGGGCATCGGCGAGCGCGGCGCGACGGCCGTGGAAGAGAGTCCGGTAGAGGGCGCGGCGCAGGCCCGTAGGAGCGTCGTCCAAGAGGGGGGCGACCGCGACATCCGGGACAGGGAGGGTCCGCACGGCGCGCAGGGCGGCGCGGCGCAGGTCCAGGTCGGGCCCGGAAAGGTACCCGGCGACGACGTCCAGGTCGCGGGCGGCGGTCGCCGCGTGCAGGGCTTCGTGGTGGTGGCCCGAAGCTGCCAGTCCGCGCAGGATCGCGGTCAGGTGCGGGGTTCCGGTGTGGGTGCGGGCGTAGCCGGTCAGCGCATGCGTGCGCGAGTGGAGGCTCAGGCCCTCAAGGGATACGAGGAGTTCGGCAGCCGACCCGAACGTCGGCGCGGTGGGGCTCAACGGCCCGGGCGGTCTCCGCCCTTCCTGATCATCATGGCGGACATGGTGGACCAGTTCCCCGGATTCGGCAAGGTCTCCGGTGTGTCCTACCGGAGGTGGCGGCGGGCTTCTTCCAGGTCCTCTGGGGTGTCGACGTCGAAGGTTTCGGGGTCTCCGTCGGCCGGTACTGGGGCGGGGTCCAGTGGTTCCAGCAGGCCGTAGAGCGAACGGCCCCCGTAGTCGGCGAGCGCGGCGCGGAGGACGTCGGTGCGCCAGACCCCGGTGAGCCACTGTTGGCGGCCGGTGGCGTCGACGAGTACGGACCCGTCTCGTCCCTGAGCCGCCGTGTGCAGGGCTTCGAGGTGCCTGGGCCGCAGGTGCGGCAGGTCTGCGGCGAGCAGTGCGCACCAGGGGGCGCGCACGCTCGGCAGCCCGGCTTCGAGGGCCGGGACGGGCCCTCCGCCGGGCGGGTCCTCGCGCACGTAGTGGGCGCTCGGGCTGTCCCGTTCCGGGCCGACCACCACCACTCGGGCGCTGGGGGCGTGCGCTCGGACGGTGTCCACCACGCGCTCCAGGAGGGTGCGTCCGGCGACGGTCAGGCCGGGTTTGTCGGCGCCGCCCATGCGGGTCGCCGCTCCCCCGGCCAGGACCACCGCGTCCAGGTTCTCGATCACCCTCCCAGCATGCCGTACGGCCCGGCCGCGCTGCACTACTGCACGACTGCACTACTGCGCGGGCACGCCGTACGACATGGGCCGGCCCTCAGCCCTTGACGCACACCACTTGGCGCAGGTGGGCGACGACCTCGACCAGATCGGTCTGGGCGTCGATCACCGATTCCAGGTCCTTGTAGGCGCCGGGGATCTCGTCCACGACACCGCGGTCCTTGCGGCACTCCACGCCCTTGGTCTGCTGGGCCAGGTCGGTTTCGCTGTAGGTCTTGCGGGCCTTGTTGCGGCTCATCCGGCGCCCCGCCCCGTGTGACGCGGAGTTGAACGAGTCGGGGTTGCCCAGACCGCGGACGATGTAGGTTCCGGTCGCCATACTGCCCGGGATGATCCCGAGATCGCCCTGTCCGGCACGGATGGCGCCCTTGCGGGTGACGAGCACGTCCACGCCTTCGTAGGTCTCTTCGGCCACGTAGTTGTGGTGGCAGGAGATCCACTGTTCGAAGGTCGTGCCGGGGACGCGGTTGGCCAGGACGCGGCAGGCCAGGCCCATCATGACGTCGCGGTTGCGGCGTGCGTAGTCCTGGGCCCAGAAGAGGTCGCGGCGGTAGGCGTCCATCTCCGGGGTGTCGGACAGGAACACCGCGAGGTCGCGGTCGGGCAGGTCCTGGTTGTGCGGAAGGGACTGCGCCCGGCCGATGTGGTGGTCGGCCAGTTCCTTGCCGATGTTGCGGGATCCGGAGTGCAGGACGAGCCAGACGGTGCCGTCGTCGTCCAGGCACACCTCCAGGAAGTGGTTGCCGCCGCCTAGATGAGTGAGTCCGATGTGTAAGCAGGTAGCGGACACAGCGAAGGGTGCCGCAGAGTCTTGGTGTGAAACGAGACCTGGACACCCTTCTGACCGCACTCTACGTCTTCTGCGACGACCACGTC